>CAYPFE010000174.1:0-6672 GCA_964409895.1 uncultured Novosphingobium sp. | reverse complement strand
GCCTTCTGTCTCTTCTGCGAGCCGGCGCGAGGTGTGGACGAAGTGCCCCGGGTTGGAGAACGGCGCGGGCGGCACCAGTACCAGCTCGGCACCCAGCGCCCGCAGCGTATCCATTTTCTCCTTGGACTGGTTGTCGGGCATGACAATGACCGTCCTGTAGCTCAGCGCATTGGCGACCAGCGCGATGCCGATCCCGGTGTTGCCCGCCGTCCCCTCGACGATCGTCCCGCCAGGCTGCAGCTCGCCGCGTGCTTCGGCGTCACGCACGATCCACAGGGCCGCGCGGTCCTTCACAGAGGCGCCGGGGTTGGCGAATTCGCACTTGCCCCAGATCTCGCAGCCTGCCGCCTCGCTCGGTCCTTCCAGCAGGACAAGCGGCGTGTTGCCGATCAGATCGAGCGTGCTGCGCTTTGGCTCGGGAGCGGTCATGGCTCAGAGGTAGGCGGGCGCCCGGCGATCCGCAAGCGCCCTGTGCCGGCTCGCGTGCCGGATCGGCCCCCTGCTCAATCTTCCTGAGCGATAGTGACGGTGCAGCCTTCGAGCGCGCCAGTCACCGGAATCTGGCAGGAGAGACGCGAGTCCTCGTTGCGGTGCTCCGAGCTGTCGAGCAGGTCGTTCTCGTCCTCGCTCATCGCCGGCAGCTTGTCCTTCCAGGCTGGGTCGATATGCACATGGCAGGTCGCGCAGGAGCAGCATCCGCCGCACAGGGCGAGCAATTCGTCGAAGCCGCTGTCACGGATAACTTCCATCAGCGTTCGGCCTTCGGTCGCCTCGACGCTGCTTGCCTCACCTTCCTGGTTGACGACGGTAATCTGCGGCATGTCCCTTTATCCCTTCTGATACACACTATATCGGCGGATTTGGCGCGGCTGCTAAAGGCTGGCAGCCGCTTTGGCAAGGTTCACTTTGGGCGAAGTCGCAATGGGATTGACTGGAACGGCATTAAAGCAGGGTCTCGACGTCATTGCTGCGAGCGATTCTCGCATTGCCCGCGCGCTCGATCTCGCCGGATATCCCGAGCCGCGGATTCGCTCGACCGGCCATGAAACCCTGCTTCGCACCATCGTCGGGCAGCAGGTCAGCGTGGCGGCGGCAGCCTCGGTGTGGCGCAAGCTGGAAACGCTGCTCGGCGAAGGCATTCCGCCCCAGAAACTGCTTGCGGCAGACTTCGACGAACTGCGCGGCTGCGGCCTGTCGCGTCAAAAGCAGGGTTACGCGCGCAGCCTGTGCGAACTGGTGGACACGGGCGGGCTCGACCTCGATTCGCTCCCGGAAGACGACGAGGAGGCGGTCGCGCAGCTTACCCAGATCAAGGGCATCGGCCGCTGGTCGGCCGAAATCTACCTGCTGTTCGCCGAAGGCCGTCCCGACATCTGGCCCGCCGGCGATCTCGGCGTGCAGGCCGGTTTGCACAAGCTGCTGGGCCTGGACGCGCGCCCGTCGGAAAAGGAAGCCCGCGCGATGGCCGAAAGCTGGCGACCACACCGTGGTGCCGCGGCTATCTTCACCTGGCATTGCTACGACAATCCGGCATTGTGAACGTTCCGGCACGCCTCCGCGACCGGGTGACGAGTGTGACACCTGTCACCCAAGTGTAACCCACATTAACATATTGTATAAACGTCATAAAAGGCCATTTGGGTGACAGATTCGCATATTGAACCGGGAAGACCCGCCGAGCGAACCCGGCGAGGCGGATCGGCGATTGGCGCAACGGCAGGCATGCAGGAGATTCATTCGCGACGATAAATCACAGCGTCAGCCGTGTAGGAAAGCATTTTCCGGTCCGGCTCGCGAATTGGTTTGCGGTCGGGCCGCTGAACCAGCTCAAACGATCGAATCGATAAACTTCGCCATCGCCACGTCGCGCTTGCTCAACCCGCCCGCGTCGTGCGTCGACAGCGTCACCTCCACCCGGTTGTAGACGTTGAACCACTCCGGGTGGTGATCCGCCTTTTCCGCATGCAGCGCGACGCGGGTCATGAAGGCGAAAGCCTCGTTGAAGTCGGCGAATTGCAGCTTGCGGGTGATGGCGAGGCCATCCTCGCGCAGGGTCCAGTCCGGCAGCTCCTTCAGCGCCGCGGCGCGTTCACTTTCGGTCAGCTGGGTTAGGCCCATGTTACTCTCCTTGGCAGTCGCCTGAGTTTCGCCTAACCCGCTGCCCCATGCAAGAGAGCCGCATCGCCGCAACCGACCTTGCCTGCCGGCGCGGCGAGCGCGTGCTGTTCGCCGGCCTCTCCTTCGCGCTGGCGCCGGGAGAGGCGCTGCATGTCGCGGGCGCCAACGGCATCGGCAAGTCGAGCCTGCTGCGCATCCTGGCGGGGTTGCTGCGGCCTTACGCGGGCAGCGTGGAGCTTGCGGGCAGCATCGGCCTGATCGACGAGCGCACCGCGCTCGACCCGGCACTGCCGCTAGGCCGGGCGCTGGCATTCTGGCAGCACCTCGACGGACCGGCGGACAGCGAAGTGGCCCGGCTTGGCCTTTCGGACCTGCTCGACGTTCCCGTGCGCTACCTCTCGACCGGCCAGAGGAAACGCGCTGCCTTCGCCCGGCTGCTGGGGCAAGGCGCACCCGTGTGGCTGCTTGACGAGCCCTTGAACGGGCTCGATACCAGCGCGGTCCAGCTGGTCGAAGCGCTTGCCGCCGAACACTGCAAGGCGGGCGGCGTCTGCGTCATCGCATCGCACCAGCCCTTCGCAATGGGAGGAATGGAGCGGCTTGACCTCAAGGACTACGCATCGTGAGCAGCTTCTGGACCCTGCTCAGCCGCGACCTGGCCCGCCTGCTGTTCGGCGGGCGCAGCGGGGCACTGTTGCCGATCCTGTTCTTCCTGGCGGTCGCCATGCTCTATCCCTTCGCTGTCGGCCCCGACACGACGGTGCTGGCGCGCACCGGCGGCGGGGTGATCTGGGTCGCCGCTCTGCTGGCCGCCATCCTCCCGCTCGACCGGCTGATCGAGCCCGACATCGAACTCGGCTTCTTCGACCAATGGGCACTGCGCGGCATCTCCGAGGAATGGATAATCGCCGTGCGCGTCCTCACCCACTGGCTGAGCTTCGCGCCCGCACTGATGCTGGCGGCCCTGCCCGCCGCCGCGCTGCTCGGGCTGGAGAGCGCAACCATCCGCACCGTCGAACTCGGCCTGCTGGCGGGAACCCCGGGGCTGGCGGCACTCGGCGTCACCGTCGCCGCGCTGACGGCGGGTTTGCGCGGAGGTGCCGCGCTTTCGGGCCTGCTGGTAATCCCCCTCGCCGTGCCGCTCCTCATCTTCGGCGCAGGCAGCCTCTCGACCGGAGGAGATGCCGGCATCGCACTGACGGGCGCGTGCAGTCTGGCACTGCTGGCGGTAGCTCCGTTCGCCGGAGGAGCGGCGGTCAGGGCGGGACGGGAGTAGGTCAGTAAGGCGGCTTGTGAAGCCCCTTGGGACTGAAGGTAAACACCTCGCAGCCATCCTCCGTAATCCCGATCGAATGTTCGAACTGGGCCGACAACGAGCGGTCGCGCGTCACTGCCGTCCAGCCGTCTTCGAGCAGCTTCACCGCCGGCTTGCCGAGGTTGATCATCGGCTCGATGGTGAAGAACATGCCGGGTTTGAGCTCCGGCCCCGTTCCGGCGCGCGCGGCATGGATCACTTCCGGCGCGTCGTGGAACAGGCGGCCGAGCCCGTGGCCGCAGAACTCGCGCACCACGCCATAGCGGTTCTTCTCGGCATAGGACTGGATCGCGGCACCGATGTCGCCGAGCCTGTTGCCGGGCTTCGCCTGTTCGATGCCGATCATCAGGCACTCATGCGTCACATCGACCAGCCGCCGCGCCTTGATCGAGACGTCGCCGACAAGGAACATCCGGCTCGTATCGCCGTGCCAGCCATCGACCAGCGGGGTGACGTCGATATTGACGATGTCGCCTTCCTTGAGCGTCTTTTCAGACGGAATGCCGTGGCACACGACGTGGTTGATCGAGATGCAGCAGCTATGGGCATAGCCGCGATAACCCAGCGTCGCCGGCAGCGCGCCGTTGTCGAGCGTGAAGGTCCGCACGAAATCGTCGAGTTCGCCGGTGGTGACGCCAGGCTGCACCATCGGCGCAAGCTCGTCGAGCGTCTCGGCCGCGAGCCTGCCGGCCCTGCGCATGGCCGCGAAAGCCTCGGGGCCGTGAAGCTTGATCGTGCCGTCCCTGAGGGCGATTTCGTCGTCTGTAACGGTCTGGTACTGGGTCATGGAGGGCCATGTAGCGGCTGATTCCGGAAATTGCGAGCTTTCACCGCTTGGCCTGGAAGACCGCCCTGAATTCGGGCTTCACTGCATCCAGCACCGCCCCGTCCACGGCCAGTTCCGTCTCGTAGCTGCCCTCGACATACGGGCCCGCGATATAGGGTGCGGCGAGCAGGAGTATGGTGTCGAATGCCTTGCCGCCCTTTGTTTCGAGCACGACAGTCAGATCGGCAACGCCCGGGCACGCCCACATCTCGTCTTGCCGCACCTCGGCGATGCTGACTTCGCGGCGCTCGGCACGCTCCTTCTCGAGCGCACCGCAATACCGCTCGTGCAGCGCGGCATCGAGCGCTTCGGCGGAGGTGAACAGCTCCAGAGGGGCAAGCGCCCTGCCCTGCTTCCTGTCCCACAGCAGCGTATCGAAATGCTGGTTGGGGTGCGCGCCGCCGCCATAGGTCTGGACGCTTGACTGCAGGCTGAGCCAGCCCGGCAGGTCAGCCGCGACGGACCAGCCGAGGTCGAAGTAGTGCGGCTGGAAGGGATAGTTGTTCGCCCTGGCCTGCTTGCGGGCTTCCATCGCTTCGGATTCGAGCCTCACCTTCGCCTTTTCGATCCTGCGGTCGAGCAGGCCCGCAAGTCCGGGAATGGCGGCGGCCTGGACGGGATAGACGTAATCGAAACTGTAGAGATCACTCTGCAGCGCAACTTCTCGCGCGACCGGCGCCTGCGGTGCAGGAGCCGGAGAATTCTGCGCTGCCTTCGGGCCGGCGAGGAAATCCGCGATGGCCGCCCTGTCGATACTAATCAGGGCCACGGCAAGCCCCAGCAAGAGGACAAGCAGCACAGTGATACGCGACATTTCGGTTTCCTCTCGCACATCGACCCGCACTGCGGCTAGAAGGCGCGCGCCATGTCTGACAGAAACGCATTAATCCAGCCTGACCGCGGCCAGAAAGCGGTCACCATCCACCTCGTCTCCAAGGACGGGCTCGAGAAGTTCGTGAAGGCCCGTCCGGGCGTGCAGCGCGCCGCGATCGAGGCGCAGAAGTTCAAGGGCGAGGCGAACAGCCACGCGATCCTGCCTGACGGCGAGGGCTGGGAGGTTGCCGCCGGGGTCGCCGATCCCGGCAAGCTCACCAGCTGGTGCATTGCGCGCCTTGCCGAGCAGCTTCCCGCCGGAACCTACCGCTGCGAAGGTGCGGAGCCGGGCCAGGCGATGTTCGGCTGGATCGCGGGCCAGTACAGCTACGACCGTTACCGCAGCGAGGCCTCCGAAGAAGGGCCGCGCATCCTGCTGACGAAGGATGCCGGGGCGATCGAGGCGGTGGTTGCGGAGGCCGAAGCCGTCGCGCTGGTGCGCGACCTCGTCAACACGCCGGCCGAGGACATGGGGCCCGGCCAGCTCGAAGGTGAGGCCGAAGCGCTGCACAAGGCGTTCAAGGCGGAGCTGCGCGTCACCAAGGGCGACATGCTGGAGCGCGAGTTCCCGATGGTCCAAATGGTTGGCCGTGCGGCGGGCCGGAGCCATGCACCGCGCATGATCGAGCTCGAATGGGGCGACCCGAAACACCCGCGCATCGCCATTGTCGGCAAGGGGGTGACCTTCGATTCTGGAGGGCTCGACCTCAAGCCCTCATCCGCCATGCTGCTGATGAAGAAGGACATGGGCGGAGCCGCCCATGCGCTGGCGCTGGCACGGCTGCTAATGGCAAGCGGCCTGAAGGTCCGCCTGCATCTGCTTGTACCCGCTGTCGAAAACGCGGTTTCGGGCGGCGCTTTCCGGCCTGGCGACGTGCTGCGCTCGCGCAAGGGCCTTTCCGTCGAGATCGGCAACACCGATGCGGAAGGGCGGCTGATCCTGGGCGACGCGCTCACGCGCGCGGGCGAGGCCGAGCCCGGCCTGATCCTCGACTTCGCGACGCTGACCGGTGCGGCGCGTTCGGCACTTGGCCCCGACCTGCCCGCGCTGTTCGCCCGGCGAGACGAAACCGCCAGCGAACTGCTCGAGGCCGGCAAGGCCAGCGACGACGAATGCTGGCGGCTGCCACTCCACGAGGGCTATCGCGAATATCTCAAGTCCGACATCGCTGACATCCTCAACGCCCATTCGAACGGGTTCGCAGGCGCCAGTGTCGCAGCCCTGTTCCTCGACAAATTCGTGCCCGAAGGCGCTGACTGGGCGCATTTCGACACCTATGCATGGCGCCCGTCGGCCAAGCCCGGACGGCCCAAGGGCGGCGAGGCGCTGGGCCTGCGCGCGTCCTGGCACATGCTGAAGCGCCGCTATGGGTGAACTTGCGCATGAGTGACGAGGCGTCTAAGCGCCCCGTCTTCGATCTGGAGGGCAACCAGGCCTTGTCGAACGACGACGCATATACACGGCGCGATGTGCCCAAGGGACAGCTGGCGCTGGCCGGACCGTCACGAAAGTTCGCTGACGGCCACATGCCTGTGCGCG
>CAYPFE010000173.1:0-6674 GCA_964409895.1 uncultured Novosphingobium sp. | reverse complement strand
CTGCGCCGCACGCTGGTGACCGAATTCGCGACGCTCAGCAAGGCAGGCGTGCCGATCGACACGCCGGTGTCCTATTTCAACCCGGACGACCTCGCAACCATCGATGTCGCGACTGGCCTCTCCTATCCGGCCAAGGCCGAGCGCGCGCGGCGCAATCCGAAAGTGGGACTGCTGATCGCCGGATCGCAGGACGAGCCGGTCGTCTCCATCGCCGGCATGGCCGCGGTCAGGGATGCGGACTTGCAGGCCAATGCGCTGCGCTACATCGCCGAAACCGGCTTTTCTCGCCCGAACAATCCGCCGTGGGAGCTGGCGCAACACGCGGTGTGGTACTGGACGCGCATGCTGATATTCGTCGCACCGGCGACGGTGCGCTGGTGGGACAATCGCGCGGCGCTGAACTCGCCGCCGCATGTCGTGCGAGCGCCTGAAGGCACCGCCTATCCCGCCTCCGACCCTGCGCCTCCGGGCGCCGTCAGCGCGCCGAACAAATGGCCGGAGCAGGACTGGCGCGCGCTTGCCGAGACAGTCGTGGGCATGGGCGGCACCGCGCATCTCAGCTGCCTCGACGAGAACGGCTTCCCCCTGCCGATGCCGGTGAGCGATGTCCGGCTTGCCGAGGGAGGTCTCGCCATGCGTGTCCCCGCTGGCGCGCCATGGTGCTGCGGGGGCAAGGCCTGTCTAACTTTCTATGGCAACCAGACCTTCGTCGGAACCGTGGCCGCCGATGGCACGGAGGCTGTGCTGACGGTGGAACGCGCGCTCCCGATCCATCCCTTCGTCGCCGACGACAAGGTGATGTGGGAGCCAGAGCCGGACTTGCGCGAGGCTTTCATGAACCGTCTGCGCCACGAGGTCGAACGGCGCGGCCAGCCCGTCCCCACCCTGCCCGAAGTGGAGCCGGAGCCTACCGCAGGCGCGAAAATCCGCATCGCCCGCTATGGCGACCGGGGGCTGTTCTAGGACCCTTGCCCGCCAACGAAAAAGGCCGGCGGTCTCCCGCCGGCCCTTCCGTTTCAGCCGAAGCCGAAAGTCTTAGCGCGAACCGAAGGCCGCCTTGAAGGTGACGCCGAATTCCTGAGGATTCGTGTAAGTCACCGACCGGTAGGTCGTTGGCGCATTGAATGCCTGGAACGCCTGATTACGGTAGGCGCCGGTTGCAACAGCCTGGTCGGTCAGCAGCGCACGCTGGCTATCGAAGATGTTCTTGGCGAACACTCCGAGTTCCCAGGCACCGTCCGGCGCGCGGATACCCGCATACAGGTTGATCACGGCATAGTTATTGATGTCGTCAAAGCCGTTCAGCGGGTCGTTGAGCGAGTTGCCGTTATAGGTCATCAGCCCGCGCAGATAGCCATCCATATTGTTCGAGATCGGCAGGGTGTACTCGGTCTGGACCGTCGTGCTGAACGGCGAGTTGGTACCGGCCCGCACGTTCAGGTTACAGAACTGCACGAGGTCTCCGCCCGTTGCAGTATTGATCTGGGCAAAAGACAGGTCCGACGTTGAAACACCGACGTCCGGCACTCCATCGGCGGGCAGGTAGTCGGTACAAGGCACCGAGGCATTCCTGAGCTTGCTCTTCGAATAGGAAGCGATGATGCCGATATTCCAGTTCGGTGTGATCTCGAAGCCGAGTTCGCCCTCGATGCCATCGACCTTCGCCGGAACGCCAACCGCGATCGCCGGGTTGGTCTGGAGAACGACGTTTGCCCCACGGCTCGAACCGCCATAAATCAGGCCGCGCGAGGAGAAGGCGAAGTTCTTGAAGGTCTGGTGGTAAACCGTCAGGTTGAAACGCAGCCGGTTGTTGAGCCAGTCGCTCTTGAAGCCGAGTTCGAAGTTCTTCGACTTCTCAGGATCCGGGAAATAGAGCGCGGAGAGAGCCGGCGTCGGAGCCTCATTATCGCGGAAGATGATCGGGTTGGTCGCCGATCCCGGACGCCAGGAAGTACCGAACGCGGCATAGACATTGATATTGTCGGTAGCGTCATACCTCGCCGTCGCCGACCAGATGGTCGCGTGGAGAGTACGATTCTCGTTGGCTGCAGCAACCGCGGCACCGTTGATGATGAGTTCGCCTTCGCTGTGATAGCGAATCCGGCGGACACCGCCCGACAGTTCGAGCCTGTCGCCGATATGCGCTGTGATGTTGCCGAAGAACGAACGTTCGTCGGTGCCGCCATTCCTTTCGACCGGCGTTGCAAGCACGAAACGCAGATTGTTCGGATTGATCGAAGGCACGGATGGGTTGGCGCCACCAAGGTTGAAAGCGATGAGCGGTGAAGTCAGCCGGGTCGGCACGTTGGACTTGTTCGACAGGAAGCCGACGACGTAATCGAAGATTCCAGCTATGCGGTCATCGCTGGAAAGGCGGATTTCGTGAACGTTCTGGGTCGACCGTGTCTTGGTCGGCTGTCCGGCGCCCGAGACGACGGGGTCAAATCCGACGAAGAAACCACCGGTGTCGGAAGGAGCGAAGCTGTCGAGCTTCTGCTTCTGCGACGCACCGACATAATTCAGTTTCTGGCCAAGGAAGCGGAGTTCGCCCTGCCAGTTGAATATGGTGAAGCGCTGGCGGAAAGTCCGCGGAAACTCCATGACGGCCAGACGCTCCTTGCCCGTGATGAAAACCGGGCTGGCAAGTAGGGTGGGATCGGCGATGTTGGCCGAAACCACCTGGTTGAAGCTCCTTACCCTGCGGTCGCTGACGGTATAGGAAAAGTTGAGGTCGAGTGCATCGATCGGCTTCGCCTGCACGGAAACGCGCATCCCTTCCGACTTGCGGCTCGGATTCTTGGAATTGTTGATGCTCCGGACTTCGTCATAGTCGTCCGCGGCGACTAGGCCGGCCACGCGCAGGCCCAGCTTGTCCTGGATCACCGGCACGTTGACAGCAGCGTTGAAATTCCAGCCGCCAATGTCGTTGATGGTGCCGTTGACATAGCCGCCCGCCTCAGTGAGGTCGGGACGCTTTGTCGTAACCGTGATCGAGCCCGAGGGTGAGGCCCGTCCGCGCAGCGTGCCTTGTGGGCCGCGCAGCACTTCGATCTGACCGATATCGAACATCGACTGGAACAGCGGACCCGACGAAATCGGCGCATCGTTCAGGTAGAATTCGATGGTGCCATTGTTGCCGCTGGCGTTGACGTCGAAGGCGATGCCGCGCAGCGTCGCCTGGGCGCCGATGCCGTTGGCGCTCTGGGCAAGCGAGAGGCCGGGGACCAGCGTCTGCACGTCCTGGAACTCGCGAATGTTGAGCTTGCCGAGTTCCTCGGCGGTGACTGCCTGGACAACACCCGGAACTTCCTGAATGTCCTCGCCGCGGCGGCGGGCGAAGACGTTGATCGTGCGGTCGTCGCTGACGCCATCCTCGACCTCCTCGGCCATCACCATGCCAGGGGCTGCAAGGGCCCACAGGCTTACGCCCGTGATCGCGAGCTTCTTCAGATTGTGCATGCGTTCTTCCTCCTGATAGGGTTCCCGCGAGAGTTGCGGCCCCACTTTGTATCGATCTGAAATTGGGCGCCTTCATGTACTACGCCGGACTGTCAAGACACTTTGGTCAGGCCGATCGAATTTCTCGACGCATGTGTGGGAAATATGTAACAGCTGCGCCTGGGTTCCCGATAGTTCCGAGCGCATCCGAATTGCCGGATCATTACGGCCAAAATCATGGTAGGCTGATGCTGAATTCCAACAGAAAATCAGCGGAGCGGGAGTGATGGTGAGCAGTATTTCGACAACGGACAGCCAGCAGCCAGTGGCGATGATCATCGGCGCGACCACCAAGTGGCAGGGCGACGGGCGCAACACGCTGTTTTCGCATGGCCATGCAGTCGACGACAGCGCGCTGCCGCCAGCCGTGCGCTGGGGCGCTGGCGGGGCGCTGGCGCTCAAATTCGCGAGCGAAGGCTATGTGACGGTGGCCACTTCGCGCAGTGCCGCCGGACTGGCGCCGCTGATGCAGGCGATTGCCGAGGATGGCGGGGCAGGTCTCGCCGTCGAACTCGACGTGACGAGCGAGGAATCGATCGCCGCCGCCTTTGCGCAAGTGCGCGCGCAGGCCGGCGAACCGGATGTGGTCATCTACAATTGCGGCTATTTCGAAGGCCGCGACCTGCCGCCCGAGATGGAACTGCTCGAACATATGCCGGTCGAAATCTTCGACACCGCGCATCTCATGGCAGGGCGCGGGCCGTTCCTTGTCGTCAAGCAGGTGCTGGGCGCGATGCGCGAGCGCGGCCATGGCTCGATCTTCTTTTCGAACAACCCGTTCTGCCTGCGGGGGCGCAAGCGCAACACCGGGGAATCGCTCTATTACCCCCGGGTGATGCAGCGCTCGCTCGCCCAGGCGCTGTCGGAGGAATATTCGCCCTTCGGCGTCCATGTCGCCAATGTCATCATCGACGGACTAATCGATTCTCCCGGCACCCGCGAACTGAGCTTCGCCAAGGCCGATCCCGGGCTGCTGATGGACCCGGCGAAGATCGCAGATACGTTCTATTTCCTGCACACGCAGGACCCGTCCTGCTGGAGCCACGAGGTTCAGATCACCCCGCACCGGCAGAAAGTCAGCGTCTGAGCCCCTCTAGTCCTTGAACAGCTTGTCCGGATCGAACTTCCAGTTCTGCAAAAGGTGTTTCGGGTGCAGCTTGCCGTTGAGGCACGGCAGGTGGCAATAGATGCCGCGCGAGACATATTTGCCTTCGTCGCTGGAGAAATCGCGGAATTCGAGGTGGAAAATCTCGCCTTCCGCGATCGGCTTGTCGCAGAAAACGCAGGTGGTGAGATAGCCGAGCTGCTGCTCGATCTCGTCGAGCGGAGGCGGGTCGTAGGGAAGTTCCGGGTTGAGCCGGTCGATCAGCCCTGTGATCGCCGTGTTCCATTCCTCGCCGCCATCCTCGCCTTCCGCCCACAGTTCGACGAGTTCTGAACCCATCAGCATGGCCGACAGCGCGTTGCGGGCGGTTTCGACGAGTTCGTCCGAGGGCTCGGCTCCCGCCAGCCTTTCGCGCAGGTCGCCGAGGACGTTGGGCGCGACGCGGCCCATCATCGTGGCCACCGATTCCGCGGCGGCGACGACGCATGCGCTGACGTCCGAGCCCTGCACCGTAACGCCGTCTAATTCCGGCAGCGCCGCGTAGAATTTCTCGATGTCGGCGGGCCCGGAAATCTCTATCGCCCAGTCCAGCGCCGTGTCGTTCTCGAAGCTTCCCGCACCCCATGCGCCCATCGCCATTTCCTCCCGTTCAATAAGGCGAGCAGGCTAGGCCAACAGCGTTATTGTCAGGTTACCAAAGCGGGATGCGCCTATTTCGAGAAGAATTCCGCCGCTGCCTGGGTGTCGTTATATTCCTTTACTTCCAGTATCTTGCCATCACGAAACGTGAACAGGTAATGATAGGCGTTGGTGTAGACCCGGCCGTCGGGCAGCTCTCCGCGAGTCTCCGATTCAAGCGCCACCCGGTCATCCTCGGCGGTGCATTGCCCATAGGTGACCTTCGATCCGCCATCGATGAAAATGCTGGGGTTCCGGGCCCAGTCGATGAAGTCCTTCTTGTTGCGCCTGCCGGCATAGGCGAACAGGTGCGGCTTGCCGCTGACCCAATAGGTCGCGTCCTCATGCATGTGCTCTTCCAGCCAAGCCATGTCTTCATGCGCGGACATGACCTTGAGGAAGGTCTTGGCGATTTCCTTGTTGCGTTCGATGCTCATGGTGGTTTTCTCTCCCTAAGTCAGACCGGCACATCGCCCCGGATGGTGATGCGGTGCATGGTGCGCGGCTGCGAGCCGTAGTCCGCCACGCCGAAATGCTGCAGGCAGCGGTTGTCCCACATCAGCATGTCGCCCTGGTGCCACTGGTGGCGGAAAGTGAAGTTGGGCTGCACCGAATGCGCGCAGAGATAGTCGAGCAGGCCACGGCTTTCCGTTTCGCTCCAGCCTTCGAAGCAGGTGGTGTAGACGATGTTGACGAACAGCGCCTTGCGGCCGGTCTCGGGATGGGTGCGCACCACCGGGTGCAGGCTGCGCGGAAAGCTGGCGGGGTCGTAGTTGCCCTGAGACGCATAGGTGTCGCCGGTGTGCCAGGCGCGCATGCCGTCGAGCATGTCCTTCATGCCGTCCGACAGTGCATCCCAGGCCAGATACTGGTTCGCAAAGATCGTATCCCCGCCTGTCGGCACCACGCGGGCCAGCAGGAAGGAGCCGAGCGGCGGCTCGGGCTCCATGGTGATGTCGGAATGCCACATGTCGGTGACCGGCTTTTCGCCATGGGTGTCCAGCACCAGGATTTCAGGCACCTCGGGATGCTGCTTGTCGGGCGCGGGCGTCAGGATCACCTCTCCCCAGCGCCTTGCGAAGGCGAGCTGCTGGGCCGGCGTGATGTGTCCCTGGCCGGGGAACAGCAGCACGTGATGCTCAAGGAAGGCTTCGCGCAGGACGGCAATGCCTTCCTCGCCCAGCGGGTGCGCAAGGTCGATGCCATCGACGCGAGCACCGAAGGCGCCGCCGATGCGGGTGATGGACAGTTGCTGAGCGCCTGCCAGCTTCGTTGCCATGGCTTCCTCGCCGCTCCGTTATCCAAGCCAGCTTCCCACAAGGCTCGCGGCTCGGCAAGATGGCGCGGGCGAATCGCCGCCGACGGCAATGGGAGGGATGCGAATGTTCCGCAC
>CAYPFE010000172.1:0-6683 GCA_964409895.1 uncultured Novosphingobium sp. | reverse complement strand
GGCATCGGAAATAGCTTCTGCGATGAGCGTGCCATTGACTTGCGGGTCGATCCCCGAAGTCATTTGCAGGAGTGCAATCCGTGTCATGTTCAAAGGCCGAGCAGCGGGTCCAGCTTGCCTTCCCGGTCGAGTGCCGAAACATCATCGAAACCGCCATAGGCGACGTCGTCAATCAGGATCTGCGGGACCGTCCATGCGCCTGGCACGCGTTTGAGCATTTCGGCACGCTTTGGGCCGCCCATCGTAATGTCGTATTCTTCGAAGGCGATACCCTTGGCTTCGAACAACCGCTTGGCAGCGACGCAGTAGGGACAGCCCCATTTGGAATACATTTCGACCTTCGGCCCGGCCATTGCGTAATCTCCGTCGTGCGCTGGCTGCGCACCTCTTGAAATGGCACGCCGCTATCATATCTGATCATTTGTGTCATGCGCCGACAGGGCGTGCCACACTCAATTTGGGAATGCCGGTTGGGCCGGGTTCCCGCGCTATGAAAATTGCTCAATGGAGGATTTTTGCCATGAACCGTTTTGATCTTACACCTTACCGCCGTTCAATGGTCGGTTTCGATCGTCTGTTTGACATGATCGAAAACCAGAACAGGGCCAATACCGGCGACAAGTATCCCCCCTTCAACATCGAGCGTCGCGGTGAGGATGCCTATCGCATCACCTTGGCGGTTGCCGGCTTCAAGCCGAATGATCTTGAGATTACCGCACACCAGAACTTGCTGGTCATACAGGGCCGCAAGGGCGATGAAACCGCTTCAGGCGATTTCCTGCATGTCGGCATCGCTCAGCGTGGATTTGAGCGCCGTTTCGAGCTGGCCGACTATGTCCGCGTCGAAAGCGCCGACCTCGCCGATGGCCTACTAGTCATCGACCTCGTGCGTGAGGTTCCCGATGCAGTGAAGCCCAAGAAGATCGCAATCGTTGGACAGTCCCGTCTTGAAGTCGTTGATACCGATGACAAGGAGACAAGCGCCGCGGCCTGACTGCGAATTTCAATTAACCCAGAATTGAATGGTGGGGGTGAGCCCGGGTCGGCTCACCCCCGCGACGTTTTTGACGTCGCCCGATCCGTCTGAACGCCCGGGTCGCTTGTGGCGATCAGCACGAACCAGCTGGTGTCGGCGCGATCGGGAATGTCAGCGTGATGCTGCGTGTTGTGCCCCCCGACGCGCTTCGGAGTGCCAGTATAGTTACCTATCTCAGTCATCCTGACAATTACCATGAATGGTCAAGAGCGCCTAAATCGGGCGCTTTTGGCGATTCAAGCGAATATACAGACAAATTTCTCAGACCAGCCTGGC
Organism: uncultured Novosphingobium sp.; assembly: GCA_964409895.1. Classification (GTDB taxonomy): domain Bacteria; phylum Pseudomonadota; class Alphaproteobacteria; order Sphingomonadales; family Sphingomonadaceae; genus Novosphingobium. The sequence goes on along the minus strand of CAYPFE010000172.1, from coordinate 5,371 downwards.
CTGCGCCAAGGCCGCTTCGATGAATCTTGCAAACAGAGGGTGCGGATCAAAGGGTTTGCTCTTCAGCTCTGGATGGTATTGCACACCAATGAACCAAGGATGGTCGGGTCTCTCGACGATCTCGGGCAATTCACCGTCGGGCGACATGCCGGAAAACTTCAGGCCGACGCCCTCAAGACGCTCGCGATAAGCCGTATTGACCTCCCATCGATGGCGATGGCGCTCTGAAATGCATGTTGTGCCATAGATGCTGGCAACATGACTGTTACCCGATAGCACCGCGTCATACGCCCCTAGTCGCATCGTCCCTCCGAGGTCACCCCCCGCCTCGCGCTTCTGTAGCCCCTCTTCGCTCATCCACTCCTCGATGATGCCGACCACTGGCTGGTCGGTTTCACCAAACTCGCTCGAAGATGCGCCTTCTATACCGGCTAGATTGCGGGCGGCCTCCACGCAGGCCATCTGCATTCCGAAGCAGATACCGAAAAACGGCACTTGCCGTTCGCGGGCAAAACGGATCGATTCGATCTTGCCTCCCGCGCCGCGTTCGCCAAATGCGCCGGGAACGAGAATCCCATGCATTGGCTCAAGCAGCGCAGCGATCTCGGAATCCTCCTTCTCGAAGATTTCAGCATCGATCCAGCGAATGTTGACTTTGACTCGATTGGCCATGCCACCGTGGACCAGAGCTTCATTGAGCGATTTGTAGGCATCGGGCAGCCCGACGTACTTCCCCACTACCGCGATCGTCACTTCGCCTTCGGGATGCTCGTACCGGTCTAGGATATCATCCCATCGCGACAGGTCTGGGTCGGGTGCATCCAGCGCAAAGTGACGTAGTACCTCAGCATCCAGACCTTCGGCGTGATATTGGAGGGGTACGGCATAGATGGTCGGCGCATCGAGCGCCTGTATCACCGCTTCGGTCCGCACGTTACAGAACTGTGCGATCTTGCCCCGTTCACCGTCGGGTAGGGGTTTTTCGCAGCGGCACAGCAGCACGTCGGGCTGGACTCCTAGCCCGGTCAATTCACGCACCGAATGCTGAGTTGGCTTGGTCTTAAGCTCTCCGGCAGCGGCGATATAGGGTACCAGTGTGACATGAACCGAACAGGTCTCGTCCCGTCCCAGTTCATTGCGCAACTGGCGGATTGCTTCGATGAACGGCAGGCTTTCGATATCGCCGACAGTGCCGCCGATCTCGCACAACACGAAATCGAGATCGTCGGTATCGGCCGTGGCGAATTCCTTGATCGCGTCGGTAACGTGCGGGATGACCTGCACTGTCGCGCCGAGGTAATCGCCCCTGCGCTCCCGGGCGATGATGTCGCGGTAGATGCGGCCCGATGTGATGTTATCGGCCTGGCGTGCCGAAACCCCGGTGAAGCGCTCGTAATGCCCAAGGTCGAGATCAGTCTCGGCCCCATCGTCGGTGACATAGACCTCGCCGTGCTGGTAGGGGCTCATCGTGCCCGGATCGACGTTGAGATAGGGATCGAACTTGCGGATGCGTACGCGATAGCCGCGCGCCTGCAACAGCGCCGCGAGGCTCGCCGCCATCAAGCCTTTCCCAAGCGATGAAACCACGCCGCCGGTGATGAAAATGAACCGCGCCATGGGAGTAGCGGCTTAGAGGGATTCGCTCGGCTAGGGCAAGCGCCCATATGCAAGCAATCGCCTCAATCCACAGATGCCTGCCTTAGTTGTCCGCCTATTGCCCGGCAGCACCAGCCAGCGGGTCGTCGAGCGGAGCTGGAGCCTCAGAATCAGCCGTCGTGGACGGCAAAGCCGTCCCTGCAGCGCCCGCTAGCGGATCTACAGGCGCTGGTTGTTCGACGGGGGTTGTGCCGCCGCGTTCGAGCGAGGTGTCGATCTCGCGACTACCGGTAACGTCGACTGCGAGTGCGGCGAGAACAATGCTGAGCAGCACGAAGACGGTAGCAAGGATTGCGGTCGATCGCGTCAGGAAATCGGCCGCGCCGCGCGCCGACATCAGGCCCGAGGGATTGCCGCCAACGCCGAGCCCACCGCCTTCTGAGCGCTGGACAAGGATTAGCCCGACCAGCCCGGCGGCGACCAGTGCCTGTACGACGGTGAGGAAGAGAAAAAGCGACATGGTAACGGCTCGGTCAGTTACGGGCTGCTAAGGTGGGGCGCAGATAGGCGTTGTAACCCTACCGCGCAAGCGCAGGCAGGTCAGTCAGTTTCTGTTGGCGAAGCTGCCTCGACAATACCAATAAAGCTCTCCGCGGTAAGGCTTGCGCCGCCGACCAGTGCGCCGCCTACCTCGTCAGCTGCAAGCAATTCGGCCGCGTTGTCCGGCTTGACCGAACCTCCGTAAAGAATGAGCACATCCTTGCCCGCTTCACCGAGCACCTTGACGAGTGTTGCACGAATAGCGCGGTGCATCGCTGCGACATCTTCCACCGAAGGTACGCGCCCTGTACCGATCGCCCAGACTGGCTCGTAGGCGAGCGACAGGCGCGCGGCGGCATCTTTGCCCTGTGGGATTGACGCGGCGACCTGCGAGGTAACGATCTTCTCCGCTTCGCCCGCGTCGCGCTGGGCTTCGGTCTCACCAACGCAGACGATCGCCCAAAGGCCCGCCTCAAGCGCTGCCTCGGCCTTGGCGCGAACGGTTGCGTCGCTCTCTCCATAAGCAGCGCGGCGTTCTGAATGGCCGATGATCGTAAACGTCGCACCGGCATCAGCCAGCATCGTGGCGGAAACATCGCCAGTAAATGCACCGCTCTCCTCGTAGTGGCAGTCCTGTCCGCCGACGGCGATGGTTTTAACGACCTCGTGCATGCGGCTGATCAGTGTTGCGGGTGGAGCAACCGCCAGATCTACCTTGGGGTAGTGCGCTGCAGCGCGGTCAATCGCACGAGCCTCGGCAAGCGAGGCGCGCAATCCATTCATCTTCCAGTTGCCGACGATGTAAGGGGAACTCATCTCAATTCCTCAAAAGCGGGCGAATCCGTACCGTCACCTCCAGTAGAGCGAGGCTGCTAGGCCGGATCAGACGGGCTTGTCAAAGTTGCAATGCAATCGAATTGCCGATTAGGTCTTCCGGAACCATTGCGGTGTTGCCCTAGGGCCACTAAAGCAGCGCACCATAAGGCGCGAGGCGGATGCCGCGCCACTCCGACCTTTGCTACCATGGCGAAACCAAAATGGATCTTATACGATCATTCGTTACATCGAAGGTAGGAGCTTTCCTGGCTCTTGGCCTGCTGATCCTGATCGCCCTGGCCTTCGCCAGTGGCGACATATCAAATGTCGGCAATTTCGGCGGAGTTGCGGGCGGCGACAGGGTAGCAACCGTAGGCAAGGAACGAATTGGTACGGCGACGCTTAGCCAAGCGACCACCTCGGCGCTCGAGCGGGTAAAGCAGCAGGACCCTACCATGTCGATGAAGGCGTTCATCGCGAATAAGGGCATGGACCAGGTGCTTGACGACCTGATCGATCGGCTGGCGGTGGCAGCCTTTGGCAGAGAAAACGGGATTGTCGCCAGTGACCGACTTATCGATAGCGAGATTGCACAGGTTCCGGTCTTCAAGGGAGCGGATGGCAAGTTCAGCGACACACTCTTCCGGCAGGCCTTGCAGCAGCAGGGCTTGAGCGAAGCGATGCTGCGCGAGGATCTCTCACAAGGTCTGGTGGCGCGCCAGGTCATGCTCCCTGCGGCTTCGGGCGCACGTATGCCGAGGAAACTGGCGGTCCGCTACGCCGCCGTACTCGGCGAGACGCGCACAGGCGAGATTGCGGTGCTACCATCTGTCCTCTTTCGTCCGGAAAAAGAGCCGGACCAGAAAGATATCGCCGCCTATTACGCGAAGAACAGCAACGACTTTATCCGGCCTGAACGCCGCGTGATCCGTTATGCGACCTTTGGCGTGGAGGGTCTGGCCAAAGCCCCGGCACCCAATGAGGCCGAAATCGCTGCACGTTACAAGGCAAATGCCGCACTCTATGCAGCGAGCGAGAAGCGGGGGATCACCCAACTTGTCGTTCTGACCGAGGACGCCGCCAAGGCAGTCGTTGCAGAGGTTAAGGGCGGCAAGTCGCTGGAAGCATCCGCCGCGGCCAAGGGACTTGAAACAAGTAAGATTGATGGCCTTTCCCGGCAGGATATGGCCAGCCAATTCTCCCCTGCTCTCGCCACAGCGGTGTTCGCTGCCGGGCGCGGCCAATTGGCTGCTCCTGCCAAGAGCGATCTTGGTTGGCACGTCGTGCGGGTCGAGGCAATCGATAGCCGCCCTGCGCGCACGCTCGACCAGGTGCGGAGTGAAATCTCGGCCGCGATCGCAGCGGAAAAGAATCGAACCGCCATTACCGACGCGCTCGAAGAGATCGAAACGGAGCTCGACGACGGCGGCAGTCTTGTGGAAGTGGCCAAGCGGATCGGCGCGGAAGTGGTGACAACGCCGCCGCTAACCGCCGATGGAAAGGTTTATCTCAAGCTGGGCGCGACCGTGCCTGATGTTCTGCAGCCCGCGCTTCAGACAGCCTTTGCAATGGAGACCGAAGAACCCCAACTTGCCGAAATCGAGCGGGGGAAGACCTTCCTTATTTACGATGTCACCGACATCGCCGAGTCTGCCGCCGCGCCGCTCAAGGAAATAACCCCAGCGGTGAAGGCCGCGCTGGTTGCCAGCAAGGCTTCGGCTCGGGCACGCGAGTCAGCGCGCGAAGTACAGGCGGCAATGGCCAAGGGAAAGACGCTTGCAGAAGCACTGCGTGCGATCGGCCGTCCCCTCCCGCCTGTACAGAAAGTGAAAATGAGCCGGCCCGAACTCGCGCAGATGCAGCAGCAACAACGCCAGGTGCCGCCGCCGATCGCCTTGTTGTTCAATATGGCCAAAGGTACCGTGAAAGTGCAGCCAGCCCCGAACGATCAAGCGTGGTTTGTGATCTCGCTCAAAGACATTGTGCCGGGCAAGGTCGAGAATGATCACAAGACTATCGAAGCCGCAAGGGGCCAGCTTGGCACCTTGCTTTCCAGTGAATATTCGGATGCGCTTGGTCGCGCAATCCGGATGGAGGTCGGCGTTGGGCGCAATCCTGCGGCCATCGATGCCGTGCGCGCGCAACTCGGCGGTGAGAGCTGATCCGGTCTGCGATGGCAGAGACGGTCGTAACTTTCCGCGAAAAGGCGCTGGCGCAGCTTGCGCAAGGACGGCCGGCGCTCATCTGGCAACGGCTGATCGCCGATACTGACACCCCGGTCGGCGCCGCGCTCAAGCTATTCGAGCCGGGGCGTGGCGACTTCCTGCTCGAATCGGTCGAAGGCGGCGAAGTGCGCGGGCGCTATAGCCTGATCGGGCTTGATCCCGATCTGGTGTTTCGTGCAACCGGAATAGCCTGC
>CAYPFE010000171.1:0-6789 GCA_964409895.1 uncultured Novosphingobium sp. | reverse complement strand
CGCGGGCGGGGTTGAACCCTAATCCCGGCTGGCAAGCCTGATCGCCGGTCGGGACAGGTCGACAGGCCTTCGGCCCAGTTTCGCCAGTTCCGGCCTGGTCATGCAGCGAGCCATAACCGTGGGATAATCCGCCCGGCGCACCACTTCGCTTTCGAAGGCCTGTTCGAAGGACATCTCGCATTTTGCCTGCGTTGCGTAATTCTGCGCCTTGTCGGAGAGCCGCTCGCACAGCGTCGCGTCGTCGCTGCAGCCGAACAGTGCCAATGCGTAAACCAGCGTGCTCATGATTCGTCCCCTCAATCGATGACAATCGATTAGGGAATCGGGGCGAAGCACGATGTGGCGATTGCCACACCGGTGAAATTAATTTCCCGACTAGCTCTTCAACAGCTTCATCGTTCCGCCGAGCGGCGCGGGCATGAAGCTGTCGCCGCCGGGCCAGTCGAGAAAGCCGAAGGCGGCGTAAGTGCCGCCGTCGACGAACAGCGTCGTGCCGGTGACGGTGCGCGAGAGGTCGCTGGTCAGGAAAATCACGCCGTCGACCACTTCCTCCACCGTCGGTGCGCGCTTTTGCGGCACGTAGATTTTCATCGCCTCGTCCATCGTCTCGGGGCCGGCTTCCTCCAGCCGCACGAAGTCCTCGGCGGCAAGCGCAGCATTGGTTGTGCGCGCAGGCGAGGTGTCGCTGGCAAGGCAGTTGACCCGTATCATGTCCTGGCCAAGCTCAACCGCCAGCGCCCGGCTGAAATTGGTGAGCGCCGCCTTGGCGCCGGCATAGACCGCGAATGTCGCGGCGCCCCGGTGCGCCTCGATGGTGGTGAAATTGACGATGGCTCCACCGTTGCCGCCCTTCCGAAGCAACGGGATCGCCCGCTGGCAGCTGTCGATATGGTAGCCGTAGTTGTAGCGGATATCGTGCTGGTGGGTTTCCCGCGTGGTCTTGTCGAACATCATCCGGGCGACGCCGCCGCAGACATTGACGAGGATGTCGATGCCGTCGGCAATCTTCTCCACCTCATCCCAGAAGGCGTCGAGCGAGGCTGGGTCCATTACGTCACCGTAAATGGGCGTCACGGTGCTGCCGAGCGCTTCGACTTCCCCGACGATGGTTTCCAATCCCTCGCGGTCGTTGTCGCAGGTGATGATGCGAACACCCTCGCGCGCCAGTCCCAGCGTGACGCCACGGCCTAGATGACCCGCCGCGCCACCGATCACCACGGCCAGCTTGCCCTTCATCGCTTCATGCGCTTCCAACAGTCCCACTCGTCCCACTCCAACAAAATGTTTGGACGCAGTGATATGGAATTGCAGCAAGCCAAACAAGATACCCCGTCGGGCGTCGCAACATGGCTGGACTGCGGCTCGCATCCCTCTAAACAGCGCACATGACGCAAGCCAAAGCAAAACTGATCATCCGTGAAGCCCGCAACGCCGATGTGCCGGCGATCTCGCGGCTTTCGGTGAAGATTTACGGCCGCGCCGAGGGCTTCACCCGCGCCGAGGTGCGCGGACAGATCAACAACTTCCCCGAAGGCCAGTTCGTCGCCGAATACGAAGGCAAGGTTGTCGGCCACTGCGCAACAATGCTGGTGTCCGAACAGGATGCGCTCAGGCCGCACAGCTGGGAGGAAATCAGCAACGGCGGCTATGGCAGACTGCCCGCGCAGGACGGCGACGTACTCTACGGCATAGAGGTGTCCGTCGACCCCGATTTCCGGCGGCTGCGCATCGGCCAGCGGCTCTACCGCAAGCGCAAGGAACTGTGCCAGGAGCTCGAACTCAAGGGCATCGCCTTTGCCGGTCGCATGCCCGGCTATGCCAGGCGCAAGCGGCGCTATCCCGACCCTGCAGACTATCTCGACGCAGTGGTCGACAAGAAGATCCGCGACGGCGTCATCAGCTTTCAGATCGGGCAGGGCTACGAGCCGCGCGGTATCCTGCGCGATTACCTGCCGGGCGACAGGGACAGCGGCGGCAACGCGGTGCTGATGTACTGGACCAACCCGCTGACGCCGCGCGATACCGGCCCGCGCGTGCCCGGCATCAGGGAGCGGCTGCCCTCCTCGGTGCGCGTCGCCACGGTCCAGTGGCAGATGCGCCGGATCTCCAACATCGACGAGTTCGAGGAACAGGTCGAATACTGGATCGACGTTGCTGCCGACTACCACGCGGATTTCGTCACCTTCCCGGAACTCTTCACGCTTGAATTGCTCTCGATCGAGCAGAAGAAACTCGGGCCGGTCGAGGCAATGGCGAAGGTCGCCGCCTATGCCGATCGCTTCTGCGCCTTCATGGAGCGCATGGCGGTCAGCTACAACATCAACATCATCGGCGGCACCCATCCGACACAGATGGAAGACGGAGAAGTCCGCAATATCTGCTACGTCTTCCTGCGCGACGGATCGACCCACCGGCAGGAAAAGCTCCACATCACCCCGTCCGAAGGCAGCTGGTGGAACATCAAGGGCGGCGATGGCGCCAGCGTCATCCTCACCGACTGCGGACCGATCGGGGTGATGATCTGCTACGATTCCGAATTCCCCGAACTCGCCCGCCACCTCGTCAACCAGGGCGCGATGCTGCTGTTCGTGCCGTTCTGCACCGACGAGCGCCGCGGCTACCTGCGCGTGCGCTATTGCTGCCAGGCGCGCGCGGTCGAGAACCAGTGCTACGTCGTCATGTCAGGCGTCGTCGGCAACCTGCCCAATGTCGAGAACATGGACATCCATTACGCGGAGAGCGCGATCCTGACGCCGTCGGACTTCGCCTTCGCCCGCGACGGGGTGGCGGCCGATACCGCGCCCAACACCGAGACCATTGCGATCGCCGACCTGTCCTATGACGACCTGCTGACCAGCCGCCAGTCGGGCGCGGTGCAGAACCTGCGCGACCGCCGTTTCGACCTCTACCACGTCGACTGGCGCGAAGACGCGCCTTGATGCCGCGCCGCTTCGTCATGATTGCCGCCATTGCGCAGTCCGGCTAAACACTCCCCATGGTAGCACCTACCTTCCATGCCATCGGCGCCATGCTGCTTGCCGTCGCGATGTTCTACGCTTTCGCCAACGGCAAGCTGCGCGTGGAAATCATTTCGCTGCTGACCATCGCCGCGATTGCGCTGGGCCTTTATGTCTTCCCGATTCCCGGCGAAGACAAATACGAAGGGCTCAACCTCGCCTTCCAGGGATTCGGCCACTACGCGCTGGTTACCATCTGCTCGCTGATGATCCTCGGCCGCGGCCTGGTCGTCACCGGCGCGCTCGATCCGGCTGCACGTGCCTTGCACCGCGTCTGGAAGATCAACCGCCAGTTGGGGCTGTTCGTCACGCTGCTGCTGTGCCTGTTCATGAGCATGATCATCAACGACACGCCGGTGCTGGTGCTGATGATCCCGATCATGGCGCAGATCGCCCTCAAGGGCGGTATGCCGGCATCGAAGACGCTCATTCCCGTCAATGCCGCGATCTTGATCGGCGGCATGGGGACGACCATCGGCACGTCGACCAACCTGCTGGTGGTTTCGATCGCGCAGGACCTCGGCATGGAGACGTTCCACGTCTTCCAGTTCACGCCGATCGTGCTGATCGCCGCCATGGTCGCCTTCCCCTATATCTGGCTGGTGATGCCGCGGCTGCTGCCCGACAACACCAAGGAAATAGCCAAGGAGACCCGGACTTTCCTTGCGAAGATGCGACTCGCTCCGGCGTCGGCCTCGCGCGGCAAGACGATCGAGGAATTGCGCGCCAAGGTGTCGGACGAAGTCTCCCTGTCGCTGCCTGCAGGAAGCAACGGCAATGCCGAGCGTCACGTCCATGCCGAGGGGGTTCAGGAATCTCTCCTTGAAGCTGCCCGGCAATTGAGCGGCACTCTTGCCCCGACGTGGCTCGACGAAAGGATCAGGAACGCCAGCAACCGCGCCGGCGAAGATCTGCTGGTGGCCGAGATGATCATCGCGCCCGACAGCCGGCTGATCGGGCTGACGCCGCAAACCGCCGGGTTCGAGGGCATCGCGCTGCTCGGTGTCCACCAGGCGCGTCAGCCGTTCCGCGAAATCAGGCCACAGAACGCGGACGCGGCCATGGCCGAAGGCGACGTGCTGCTGATGATGGGCATGCCGGACGACCTGCGCGATTTTGCCGAGGCGGACGGGCTGCTGATGCTCGAAGGCGGCGAGGAGATGGCCCGCTCGGCAAAGGCGCCGCTGGCGCTCGCGATCATGGTCGGGTCGGTAGGGCTCGCCAGCTTCGGGATCGTGCCGATCGCGATTTCGTCGCTGGCCGGCGCGATCCTGATGTTCTTCACCGGCTGCGTGCGGTTCGACCGCGTCGGCCGCGCGCTTTCGGCTAAGGTGATCGTGCTGGTCGCCGCGAGTATCGCGCTGGGCAGGGTGGTGATGGAGACCGGGGCGGCGGAATGGCTCGGCCAGACGCTTGCACTGGGTTTGCAGCATCTGCCGGCCGCCGCTGTGCTGGCATGCATCATGCTGTTCGTGACGCTGCTGACCAATTTCGCCTCGAACAACGCCGCCGCCGCCGTCGGCACGCCGATTGCGATAAACCTCGCCCAGATTCTCGGCCTGCCCGCAGAACCGCTGGTGCTCGCGGTGCTGTTCGGATGCAACCTGTGCTACGCAACTCCGGTTGCCTACCAGACCAACATGCTCATACTCACAGAGGGCGATTACAAGTTCGGCGATTATCTGCGATCCGGAATCCCGCTGGTGGCGATCATGACGATCTCGCTCTCGGTGCTGCTCGTCATCAGTTACGGCATTTGACCGAGGCCTTGCCGCGTCTGCCAATCCGGCCTTGCCGACCGGCCGAAAATAAAACAAATTCCGAGATTTGGCCTTGCGCCCCTTGCGCCTTTTCGGAACTATCGACTATCCCCGTGGTTTAGGGTGGCTCATGAATTCAGAAATAACGCTCTCGCAACGGTCGCGTCTGGTCGACGTGGCAAACAGCGCATTGCCTGCCGTGTGGTCGGCTCGCCTGCTGGAACGCCCGGTGCTCGATGCCGACTGGATATGCGAGCGCGTTTGCCGCGAAACCGGACTTTCGGACTTTGGCGGAGAGTGGTTCCGCGGCGCCCTTGACGTCCTGGTAAAAGCCCTGCGCGAAGAGGCATCGCTCAGCAACCTCGGGAAATTCGGCGCCTACGGACAGCTCAAAAAAGTTCTGAGCGACCGGCTCTATGCGCAGAAGCGCTTCGCCGATCATCCCGAAATCGAACGGCGCGCGCTCAAGAGCCCGGTCATCGTTGTCGGGCCGATGCGCTCGGGCACGACGCGGCTGCACCGGCTGCTCGCGGCGGACACACGCTTCGCGCACATGCGCTTCCTCGAGACCATCTGCCCGGTGCCCGCACCCCGCTTTCGCAGCGGCGGCAAGGACCGGCGGTGGATGACGGCGGCGACGCTGCTCAAGGCAGTGCGCACCTTCAATCCCCACACCGCGAATATCCACCCGACCGGCCCGTTCGAACCCGAGGAAGAACTGGGGCTGCTGGTCCGTTCGATCTGGGGCATGAAGCACGAAGCACAGTGGCGGGTGCCGAGCTATGGCCGCTGGACCGAAGAACAGGACGCCACCCCGGCCTATGAATACATGGCGAAGCTGTTGCAGCTGGTCGGCTGGGCAAGAGGCGACGATGACAGCCGCCCCTGGGTGCTGAAGACACCTCAGCACATGCTGGACCTGCCTGCACTGCTGAAGGTCTTTCCCGATGCCCGGTTGATCTTCACTCACCGGGAGCCCCAAGCCGTCGTCGGCAGCAGCTGTTCACTGGTATGGAACCAGATGATTATCCACTCCGACCATGTCGACCCGCACGAGATCGGACAGGAGTGGCTGCGCAAGACCGAATTGCAGATCACGCGAATGCGTCAGGCACGGCTGCAAATTCCGGAAAACCAGCGGATCGACTTGCGATACGAAGACATGGACCGCGACTGGACGGCGGTGATGCGCAAGGTTTACGATTTCCTCGAAATGGACATCGAACCCGCAATGCCGTCCATGGCGAACTATTTCGGCGGCGCCGAGCGCGAGATGCACCGGCATCCGCACCGCTACACGCTGCCAGCCTTCGGGCTCGACGCCGATGCGGTCGGCGAACGGTTCCGTTCCTACACCGATGCCTTCGACCTGGGAACATCCGCGCCGCTTTCGCAGCCGGCCGAGCCCGCAGGTTCCTTCGACCTTGCAGAGGCTGCCGCGCAGCGCCTCCTTCCCACCGCGGAGTGGGAACCTGCCAAAGCCGCCTCGGGGGCAGCAAGAACCTAGCGCCAGTCAGGCCCGGCCGACGAGGCAAGGATCGCGCAACAGCGCTGTGGGGGACGATTCCCAATAGAATCGCTCACAAGGCGGACCGCTCCCCCGCCGCACCAAGGGCGGTTCCCGTACCGTCAATTTATCCTTCCGTGTTGTCACACAGGATCAAGTTGCCTAGCGTGATTTATGCGCTAGATCGTCCCTATGAGCAACATCGTTTCCAATGTCTCGAGGGAGGAGACCATGCGTTCAATTTCACGGAAAGCCTTGACGTGCGCGTTGCTGGCGACGGCAATGACAGGCACTGCCTGGGCAGCCGAGGATGAGGAGACCCTTCCGGGCGCCTCTGAAAAGGAAGACATCACGGTTACCGCGCGCCGGCGCGAAGAGCTGCTGTCCCAGACGCCGCTCTCCATCGTAGCACTCGGTGCGGACGCCATGGCCGACCTCGCGATCCGCAACGAGAATGACCTGCAGTCCGCCGTGCCGGGCCTCGTCATCAAGCAGGCAGGCAGTG
>CAYPFE010000170.1:0-6817 GCA_964409895.1 uncultured Novosphingobium sp. | reverse complement strand
CACAACCGCCGGAACTCTAACTTAACCGGTGGACCACCTTAATGGGGCAGGTCACATCAAGGTTTTCCGTCAGACGTTCACATTTCCCGCCGGCCAGTGCCGGTTCCATTTCAGTACCTCTAACGCAAACTCCGGAACTGGTGCAAATTGGGCCCATGACGTGTCTAATCTGCGGGAACCTTGTTCCTTCACGGATTTTCCGGCGGAAGGTCGGCCAATTTTGCAGTTGCCGGAAGCCTCGCTTTGCTGCTAGGGGCGCCGCCGTTGCAGGCATGAAACACCGTTTCGATCCTGCATCGTGAATGGCAGAAATGAAATTCTCTCAGGCCGGCCATTCGAATTAGAAATGGGAATTTCCCCACACGCTGGCCGACGAGGTTTCGTCCGCCGGCGTTTTTGGCGTCTTTCGGGTTTCGGCCCGGGGAATGGAGTGAATGGCGATGTTCGACAGCCTTTCAGACCGCCTTGGAAGCGTGTTCGACAAGCTGCGCGGGCGCGGTGCGCTCAAGGAACAGGACGTCCGCGACGCCATGCGCGAGGTGCGCATCGCTCTGCTGGAAGCCGATGTCGCCTTGCCGGTGGTGCGCCGGTTCATCGACCAGGTTACCGAAAAGGCGATCGGCCAGTCGGTGCTGCGTTCGGTTACGCCAGGCCAGCAGGTCGTCAAGATCGTAAACGATGCGCTGGTCGAAATGCTCGGCGGCGAGGAGCCTGCCGAGCTAGAGCTTGCGGCAACGCCTCCCGTCGTCATCATGATGGTCGGGCTGCAGGGTTCGGGTAAGACCACCACCACGGCCAAGCTCGCCAGGCTGATCCGCGAGAAGCACGGCAAGAAGCCGATGATGGCGTCGCTCGACGTCAACCGGCCCGCCGCGCAGGAACAGTTGAAAGTGTTGGGCGAGCAGGTCGAGGTTGCGACCCTGCCGATCATCCCCGGTCAGCAGCCGACCGAGATCGCTACCCGCGCGCTGCAGGCTGCAAAGCTGCAAGCCATCGATGTGCTGCTGCTCGACACCGCCGGGCGCTTGCATGTCGATCAGCAGCTGATGGATGAGATGAAGGCGGTTGCCGGCATCTCCACACCCAAGGAAGTGCTGCTCGTCGTCGATGCGCTGACCGGGCAGGACGCGGTCAACGTGGCGCAGAGCTTCGGCACCCAGGTCGACCTTTCCGGCGTTGTGCTGACCCGGATGGATGGCGATGCACGCGGCGGTGCGGCGCTATCGATGCGCGCGGTTACCGGCAAGCCGATCAAGTTTGCCGGCACCGGCGAGAAGCTCGACGCGATCGAGGCGTTTCACGCCTCTCGCGTTGCCAACCGTATCCTCGGCATGGGCGACATCGTCTCGATCGTCGAGAAGGCCGCTGAAGTCATTCAGGAGGAAGAGGCCGAGGCCATGGCCAAGCGCATGGCCAAGGGTCAGTTCGACTTGAACGACCTCAAGACCCAGCTCAGGCAAATGCGCAACATGGGCGGTATTGGCATGCTCGCGGGGCTTATGCCGGGCATGAAGAAGGCCAAGCAGGCGATGGCCGCGTCGAACATGGACGACAAGGTGCTGGTCCACATGGAAGCGATCATCGGCTCGATGACGCCCAAGGAGCGCGCCCGGCCCGAATTGATGAACGCCAAGCGCAAGCGTCGTGTCGCCGCTGGCTCCGGCACCGAAGTGCAGGACGTCAACAAGCTGCTCAAGATGCATATGGAAATGGCAAAGGCGATGAAGCAGATTCGCAAGATGGGCGGGCTTCAGGGACTTGCCAGCATGTTCGGAGCCGGCGGTGGCGGCGTGGGCGGCGGCCTGCCAGGCCTTGGCGGAACCGGTGGCCCTGACCTCTCGAAACTTCTCAAACGATAAATTCAAGTTACCAAAGGAAGGTAGAAGACAATGGCAATTGCAATTCGTTTGTCGCGCGGCGGCGCCAAGAAGCGGCCCTATTACCGCATCGTTGTGGCGGACAGCCGCAGCCCGCGTGACGGCAGGTATCTTGAGCAGATCGGTACCTACAATCCGCTGCTCGCCAAGGACGACCCGGCGCGGGTCAAGCTGAATGAGGACCGCGCGCGCTACTGGCTCGGCGTCGGCGGGCAGCCGTCCGACCGCGTCGCCCGCTTCCTCGATGCCGCCGGCATCCGTGAGCGTGCAACCCGCAATAACCCGCAGAAGGGTGAGCCCGGCGAGAATGCCAAGGCCCGCGCTGAAGAGAAGGCCGCGAAGCTCGCCGAAGCTGAAGAGGCTGCTAACGAAGGCGCCGAGGCTCCCGCTGAAGAGGCACCGGCTGAAGAAGTGGCTGCTGAGGAAGCTGCAGCGGAAGAGGTCGCTGCGGAAGAAGCGTCTGCCGAGGAAGCAGCCGCTGAAGAGGCTGCGCCGGAAGAGGCTGCTGCTGAAGAGGCTCCCGCTGAGGAGCCCGCTGCAGAGGAAGCTCCCGCAGAAGAAGCAGCCGCAGAGGAAGCGCCTGCCGAAGAGGCCGGCGAGGAAAAGACCGAAGGCTGATCCGCCTTGGCCGACAAGCCCATCACGCTCGCCGTCGTCACCGGCGCGCATGGCGTGACGGGCGAAGTCCGCCTCAACCTGTTCGGGGAAGGCGTGGCCGCGCTCAAGCGCTTCCGCACCTTCAACGATTCAAGCCTCACCCTGAAAAAGATTCGCGACGACAACAAGGGCGGCGCCATCGCCCGCTTTGAGCAAGTGACCGACCGCAACGCAGCCGAAGCCCTGCGCGGTACCGAACTCACCGTCCCCCGTTCCGCCCTGCCGGAACTAGAGGAGGGCGAATATTACCACGCCGACCTTATAGGACTGCCGGTGGTTTCCGAGACGGGTGAGGCGCTCGGCTCGGTCCGTGCGGTTGAGAATTTCGGTGCAGGCGACATTCTCGAGATCGAGCGCTCAAACGGCAAGCGCTTCATGGTGCCGATGACGGAGGAGGCCGTGCCGGAATGGAATAGTGAGCGGGTCGTCGTCAGCGCGGCCTACGCCGACTGAAGCGGGCGCCCCATCGCACCTTGTATTGCGTGTGCCCATGCCCACGGCCCAGCGAAGGCTCGTGCTCGAAGTCGTAGAGGCCGGTGCTTTCGATCGGTACTTCCAGCGTGCCGGTCTGTTTGCCCTTCACCCGAATCCGGCTGTCCGAATAGCCGAGAGAGCCCGACGGCCCGATATCGAGCGAAACCTTGCCGTCCTCGCCCGTCGCCTTGTATTCGATGAAGGCGGTCTGGCCCTTGAACAGCAACATGGTCGAGAGTCCGAAGTTGTACTTTCCGACCGAGGTACTGGTCGCGAAGCTTGACCGGTTGTTGTCTCCGGCTGTCCCGAGATAGGGGTATAGACCTGAAATATATACGAATATCCAGGCACACAACGCGGCCAGCGGCACGTAGAAAGCGCTTCCCGAAAGCTTCCATACCTTGCGGCCACGGATGCCGGAAAGAGCAAACCCGCGATTGCCATCGTCGAATTCGCCCACAACCGGCCTGCCGCCGCTTATGGTTTCCAGCAGTCCCATGCTTCCCGTTCCTACCCGATACGGGTTAAGGAATGGCAATGGCGGATGCGGTGCCGATCGATTGACGTGGTTTTCGACGCTATGTATATACATTGCGTATAGACGGAGGCCGCGATGGGCAAGGAATACAGCACGCGCAGCTTCAAGTCGGGCAATTCGGTGGCGATCCGGTTACCGAAGGAACTTGGCATCGAAGCGGGTCAGGAATTCGTGCTGGTTCAGCACGCAGACCGGAGGATCACGGCGATTCCGGCAAACCGGCGGAAAGAGGCCTTTCTCAAGCTGGCAGGGGCGATGTCACCAGGCTGGATGAACGAGGGACGCTTGCCGAGCGAAAGTGAAGTCCGCGATTCGCAAGATCACATCGACGATGCCGCCTGAGGCATGTTCCTGCTCGACACCAATGCCTGTCTCGATTTCCTGCTCCTGCGCAATCGCAAGCTGATAGAGAGGTTCGACGAGAATTTCGGTAAGTGCAGCGTTTCGACCATTTCGGTGGCGGAACTGCGTGTCGGAAGCAGGACTTCTCTCGATCCGGCCGAGGACGATCGCCGGCTGGATCTCTTCTTGTCCGGTCTGGATGTAGAACCCTTCGATGAGAAGGCCGCGGCCCGCTATGGCGCGATGATGCGCGATCTTTCAATGAAGCGGACGAATTTCGACCGGCTGATCGCGGCGCACGCGCTGTCGCTGGGGCTGGTTCTGGTGACCAGCAATTTGAAGCACTTCGCCGACGTGCCGGGCCTGAAGATTGAGGATTGGACGGTGTGATGATTATCGCCGCAATTTTTCTTGTCGGAGTTGTTTTGGCTTGTTTGGCAGGGTGGATCGCATGGCGTATTGGTCGGACGGTGTGGTGGTGCGTGTTACTACCCGCGTTTGGCATTTTGGCGCTTTGGGCGGGGGGCAGCGCATGGATATTTTCCTCGCGGTGTACGAATGTCGATATCTGTGACGGCGGGGGGTGGCTTGCCTTTTCGCTAAGCGTGGCCGTCACCTTCGTCATTGGAATGCCTGGCGCAATTGTGGGATGCATTGCCGCTAGACTTCTTTTCAAATGACCTTCGCTGCCACCATCCTCACGCTCTACCCCGAGATGTTTCCCGGGCCGCTTGGCGTTTCGCTTGCTGGCCGGGCGCTGGAGGAAGGGACGTGGTCGCTTGGCACCGTCCAGATTCGCGATTTCGCCGCGGATAAGCATCGCACTGTCGACGATACGCCGGCGGGTGGCGGAGCGGGGATGGTGCTGAAGGCCGACGTGCTGGCAGCAGCGGTGGACCACGCGCGCGAGCTTCATCCGGACCGCCCTGTCCTCGCGATGACGCCGCGCGGTAAGCCAATCAACCAGGCGCGGGTGCGGGAGCTGGCGGCGGGCCCCGGCGTCATCATCCTGTGCGGCCGGTTCGAGGGTTTCGACGAACGGATCTTCGAGGCGCGCGGCATCGAGGAGGTCTCGCTTGGCGACATCGTCCTGTCCGGCGGAGAGCCTGCCGCACTCGCGCTTCTCGACGCTTGCATTCGCCTGCTTCCCGGCGTAATGGGCGCGGCTTCAAGCGGGGCCGAGGAATCCTTCGAGGAGGGATTGCTCGAATATCCGCATTATACCCGACCGGTAGAATGGGAGGGGCGCAGGGTCCCTGAAGTGCTGCGATCGGGGGATCACGCGAAGATCGCCGCCTGGCGGAAACAACAGGCGGAGGATGACACACGGTCACGCAGGCCGGACCTTTGGGAGCGCTACTCTGGCGCTCGGGACCAGCCTGCCTCTGGCGCGCGGCGCGAAACGAAGGACCAGGGCAAGTGAACCTGATCGAACAGATCGAAGCCGAGGAAATCTCCAAGGCTGGCAAGGATATCCCGGAATTCCGCGCGGGCGACACCGTGCGTGTCGGCGTGCGCGTTGTCGAAGGCACGCGCGAACGTGTGCAGAACTTCGAAGGCGTGTGCATCGCGCGCAGCAATCGCGGCATGGGCTCCAACTTCACCGTGCGCAAGATGAGCTTCGGCGAAGGCGTGGAGCGCGTATTCCCGCTCTATTCGCCGTCGATCGACAGCATCACCGTGGTTCGCCGCGGCGTGGTGCGCCGGGCGAAGCTCTATTACCTGCGCGGCCGCACCGGCAAGCGCGCCCGCATCGCCGAGCGCCGCGACAACCGCCCGACCGAATAAACCGGTTCCGGCGGCGCCGTCAAAGCGCCGTCAAAGCGCCATCAAAGCGCCATTAAGGCGAACGAACGGCCTGCCGCGTGAAGCGGCGGGCCGGCCCGTTCAGGCTGCGCTCAGCACGCCGCGCGTCAATTGCCGGGCATGCTTGAGAGAAGGTCTGTTATTGCAGGCGGGTGCGCGACGCTGCTTGTGGCATGCGCGCGCTCGCCCGCCGGTGCTGATCCTGTCGCTGCAACGCCCGGGGCGCTCAGGCTGATCGAGGCGGCGCGGGCACAGGTGGGCGTGACGCTCACCTATGATTCCGGATATGCCGCGCTCGCCTACCCCAGCGGCGACATCGACCGGTCTCGTGGCGTCTGCACCGATGTCGTGATCCGCGCCTATCGCGACGCCTTGGGGCTCGATCTCCAAAGGGAGGTGCATGAGGACATGGCCGCCGCATTTTCCCGTTACCCCCGCCGCTGGGGCCTCTCGCGGCCCGACCGCAACATCGACCATCGCCGCGTGCCCAATCTGGAGACCTTCTGGACACGCAAGGGCGCCCGCCTCGCCCTGCCGGCTGATGGCGGGGATTGGCAGCCAGGCGACATCTTCACCTCGCTCGTCGGCGGCAAGCTGCCGCATACCGGGATCGTCTCGGACCGGCTTGCGGCGGGAGGGGCACCAATGGTCCTCCATAACATCGGCGCCGGTACCCAGGAGGAAAGCCTTGGCGAAGTCGGCAAATTGACCGGGCGCTACCGCTGGCAGGTCTGACCTTTCGACCCATCCCCCTTGCTGCAAGCGCGAAATGCCTTATGGGCACTGCGCATCGGGGAAAGCTGTCCCACAAGGAGTAGTGCAATGGGTTACCGCGTAGCCGTGGTCGGCGCGACCGGGAATGTCGGGCGCGAGATGCTCGCCGTGCTGGCGGAGCGCGAATTCCCGATGGACGAAGTTGCGGCGGTGGCTTCGTCCCGTTCGACCGGCACCGAGATCGAGCTGGGCGACACCGGGCGCATGCTCAAGGTCAAGAATCTCGAGCATTTCGACTTCACCGGCTGGGATATCGCGCTGTTTGCCGCCGGCTCCGGCCCGACCAAGGTCCATGCGCCCAGGGCAGCCTCCCAAGGCTGCGTCGTGATCGACAACAGCCCGCTCTATC
>CAYPFE010000169.1:0-6844 GCA_964409895.1 uncultured Novosphingobium sp. | reverse complement strand
GCTGAGAGCATGCCGGGGTCGAATTCGTGGATCATCAGCAGCGTCATCGACCAGCCGCCGAGGCCGGTCGGGAACATCAGCTGCTTGGAAACGCCCATCGCGTCCATCACATCGATCCGGCGGGCGATGTCGAAGGCGCCGGGCGCCGGCGGGCCTTTGATATCCATCAGCGCGGGCGTGATTTCCATGACGTCGCCGGCGTAGCCGGGCACATTATGCGAATTGTTGTCTTGGCTCCACGGCGTGCTCGTCGCGGCCACCGCGTCCGCGATTTCCTTCACCTCGCTACCGAAGACGTCCACCCAGGTCTGCGCCGGCATCATCTCGTGGCTGTCGGTATCGAAAATACGGCCTGCAAGTGGCTGCAGCGGTTCTGGCAGGGCGATTGCTTCAGGCATGGTCCCTCTCCCGCCCACGATGGGCTTGTCGCAGACACTGTTATCTATTTGCGGATGATTTGCCAGCCCATTGCATTGGCGACTCGACCCCGGCCCGGCTTTGGCTATTCTGCCGGGAAAATCGCGAGAGGATGCAATGACCGCCCAGGGTGTTAGACCGGTGACCGACGATGAGGTCACCTTCTTCGAGGAGAGCGGCTGGGTCTATCTGCCCGGGTTAATCACGCCCGAGATGTGCGAGGCGATGCTTGCGCGCGGCAGGCCGCGCATGGCTGAGTTGCTCGGTGGCGACCAGAGCGTCTCGGCGTTCGAGGATTCGACCCGCGAGCACATGACCGTTGCCGGTGCGCAAGGCCAGGGCACCGTCACCGACATCAAGCAATGGGTCGAATGGCGCGGCGCGGTTCGCGATGCGCGCGATCCGGCCTTCTGCGCGGTGTCGCTCGACCGGCAGACGGGGCAAAACGTCCGACGCCTGCTGGGTCGCGACCGACCGGTGCGGGTCTATCACGACATCCTCACCTGCAAGCTTCCCGACGAGATCAGCATCCCGACCTCCTGGCACCAGGACGGCACCAACTTTCCAATCGACCGCAACGCGCTCACGATATGGATCGCGCTGGTCGAGATCACGCCCGATATGGGACCGGTGCAGTTCTATTCGGGCTCTCACCGTGCCGGACTGCTGGGAAGCATTCCGTTTCATGCGAAGTTCGACCTGGTCGAGGAATATCCAGAGATCGTCGACAAGTACCCGCTCTCGCCCGCGCATCACATGATGCCGGGGGACGCGACGGTGCACCACAGCCTTACCGTTCACGGAGCATCGGCCAACAGCACGGACCGACAGCGCTGGTCGTTCCTGACGAGCTACTTCCCCGAAGGCGCTCGCTACTCCGGAGCACCCAACCACGACACCGACGGCCTCGGCCTGCAACGCGGCTATGAAATCGAACATCCCAGCTTCGCGCTGGTCGAGTGAGGGGGGCTTATGGCAATCGAGAC
Source organism: uncultured Novosphingobium sp. (assembly GCA_964409895.1). Classification (GTDB taxonomy): domain Bacteria; phylum Pseudomonadota; class Alphaproteobacteria; order Sphingomonadales; family Sphingomonadaceae; genus Novosphingobium. The sequence continues at coordinate 5,441 of CAYPFE010000169.1, read as the reverse complement.
TTGCAAGCTGGAAGGTGACGCCGGGTTCGGCGTGCGGATGGCCGGCATCACGCCCGCGTTGCTCGACGACGAAGGCGTTCGCGCCGAAATCCAGGGACATTTCATCAGGGAAGGCCTGATCGTATTCGAGGACGTCGAGCAATCCACCGAGATGCAGCTCAAGCTGAGTACCGTCATGGGACCGATCAAGGAGCACCCGGCGAGGAAAAGAGCCGGTGCGGAATTGCAGACGGGCCTTGGGGAAATTGCCGCCGGCGAACAGATTGGGGTGTTCGAAGTGAATGGCCAGCCCAGGATCACCTGGCAACCCTGGCACTTCGATCATTGCTACAATGACGAGCTCAACTACGCCCGGGTCCTGCGAGCGGTTACGGTGCCAGAGGAAGGGGGCGAAACCCTGTTCGCCGATGGCATCCAGATCTACAACGCCATGCCGCCGGCGATGCGGGCCAAGGCGGAGGACTTGAAAATCCTCTACAAGCTCGATCTGGTGATGGGTAACCAGAAATACGGCATGCCCAAGGATTTCCGCGAGTTGCGGCCCCATCAGGGCAAGATCAACGAGATGGGGAAGCTGTTCCCCCGCGCCGTCCATCCCGCCGTCTGGACGCGGCCGACCGGAGAGAAGGTGATGCACATGGCACCCTATATGGCCAAGGGCATCGAAGGCATGGAAAATGCTGAAGGCGACGCGCTGTTCAACGAGATCTGGGACGAGATCATGCGGGTGATGAAGCCCTATACCCACTACTGGAAGGCGTCCGACATGCTGATCTGGGACAATCTGAGAGTGCTGCACCAGGCACCCGGCTGCGATCCCAAATTCGAGCGCGTCATGCATCACACCACGGTCAAGGGCGACTACGGGTTGGGCTATTTCGAAGATGGCGCCACCATCGGCGACGCTCAGCCGGCGACGATGTGAGGCGGTTCCGGTTCGACCGATATTAGGGGAGAATTGCCATGGCGACTGTGAAGGTCACCGCCACTATCGATGGCACGGACATCGAACTCTCGGTGGGTTACGAAATCTTCGGCGAGGGCAGGCCGTGGATCCTGACGGCAGGCGGCGGTCATTTCAGCAGGCAGTATCCCGGAGTCAGGGAACTGGCCGGAGCGCTCGCGGCTCTCGGCAACCAGGTGATCATCTGGGACAAGGTCAACACCGGCGAGACGGACCTGTGCATCGCCGGCTCGTCGGTGGCAAATGTGCAGGCCGATTTCTGCGCCGGCCTGCTGCGCACGCTGGGTGTGGCGCCGGCCTTCGTCATCGGCGGCTCGGCGGGCTCGCGCGTATCGATGCTGACGGCGGTGCGCCACCGCGAGGTGGTGCGGGGCCTCGGACTGTGGTGGCTGACCGGCGGTACCTTCGGGCGCGTGGCGATTGCCTACAATCAATACGGGCCGGCGGTCGAAGCGGCCTGGAACGGCGGCATGGAAGCCGTGGCCAATCTGCCGCAGTGGCAGGAAGTCCTGACCAGCAATCCGGGCAACCGGGAGCGGCTGCTGGCTCTGGATCCCAAACAGTTCAGGGACACGCTGCAAAGCTGGATGCTGACGATGTGCCCCAGCGACAATCTCGTCGTCGGCATGGCGAACGAGGAGGTGCGCAAGGTGGTGGATTGCCCGGCGCTGATCTTCAGGAGCGGGCTCTCCGACATGTTCCACCCGCGCACCGCCTCGGACGAACTCGCCGCGCTATTGCCCAACGTGACTTACAAGGATCCGCCCTGGCCCGACACCGAATGGATCGACGGCGAGCCGCGCACGCTGTTCCGCAGCTGGCACAAGCTTGCGCCGATCCTGCACGAATGGGCGGATGGGTTATCCGACTAAAGTCTTCAGGTTTCAGATAGAAGCAAACAGTCCCGTTCGTGTCGAGCGAAGTCGAGACACGCAGGCGCTGACGTGTCTCGACTTCGCTCGACACGAACGGAAATGGGGCAGCATCAATCGGGAACAGAAAGAGTTTTGGCCGGGATTGGCGTGCAACGGCAAGTTCACCTCAGGGCAGGCAGCAACCCGCCCCCTCACCAATCCTTCACCACCTCAACCGTCGCCGCTGCCGCTTCCTCCAATTGCTCTGTCAATTCCGCCTGCTCGAACGCCAGTTCCCCGCTCTTGAACAACAGGAATTCGTGCACGCCCGCCTCGCGCAGTTTCTCCATGTCGTCCTTCGTGGTGTAGCTGAAGATCGCCTTGCTTATGCGCAGGGCATCGGGATCGCGGCCTTGTTCCTCGGTCAGCTGGCGGAGTTGCCTCACCTTGTCCGCCATCTCGTCCACCGGCACCGAATAGGCGAGCCAGCCGTCGCCGGTGCGCGCGACGCGGCGCATGGCGATGGTGCTGTCGCCACCCACCATCACCGGGATGCTGCCGTTGACGGGTCTGGGGTACATATAGGCGTCGGAAAAGCTGACGGTGTCGCCGTAAAATTCCGCCGCATCCTCGGTCCACAGCGTGCGCATCGCGGCGATATATTCGTCGGTGAGCTTGCCGCGGTTGGCCCAGTCGATGCCGATCGCAACGCCCTCGTCCTTGCACCAGCCGACGCCGACGCCAAGCGTCAGCCGCCCGCCGCTCATTTCATCGAGACAGACCAGCTCCTTTGCGAGCACCACCGGATTGCGTTGCGGCAGGATCATCACGGCCGTTCCGACCTCGATGGTCGAGGTGGCCGCTGCCACCCAGGTCATGCCGATCACCGGGTCGACGAAGGGCGAGCGCGGGTCCGGGATCGGCGGCTCGTCCTTGCCCCATGAGGAGACATCGCCATAGGGATAGACCGACTCGTATGAGCCGAACAGCAGCACATGCTCGCCGAACCAGTAGGAGGCGAAGCCGAGCGTTTCCGAAATCTGTGCGGACCGTTTGAGGAAATCGCCCGAGGAGCACACGCCCGGGAATTCGCAGCACACGCCAACTTTCATCGCACTCTCCCAATTGTCCTGTCCGCACTTGATGGCAGAGCCCGGCCTTGGCATCAATCGGGCAAACGGGAAGAGGACCGGGGTATGACGGAAAAGCCATTGTCGCTGTGTCAGGTCGCGCTGTGCAGCTCCAGCCCGTCGGGGAGTCTGCGCCTGTTCACCGAGGCGTTCGGCTTTTCGAATGCGGGCAGCAGTGCCGCGTGGGGCGACGTGCTCGCGATGCAGGGCCTGCCCGAGGAGACCCATGCGATCATCTGGTGGATGGTTGGCAGCCAGCCTTTCTTCCAGCTCGAGATATTCCATCACGGCTTTCCCGAACAGCGTCCGCTGCCCGACGACTGGCGGCCATGTGACCATGGCTGGGTCCGCTTCGGCATCGAGGTGGCGGACTTCGAGCGGGTGGAAACGCATCTTGCGAGGCGTGGCGTTCCGGTTCTCGGCAGGAGCGGAGAAGCGCCTGCGCGCCGCCTGGCATTCCGCGAGCCCTATGCCGGTTGTGTCATCGAAGTGATCGAACGGTGGCCTTTTGATGGCCCTTTGGTGGCCTATGCGACCAGTTCGGTGGCCGATATCGGCGAGGCGCGCGCCTTCTATTCGGACACAGTTGGTGCCGAATTACGCCCATTAGACGAATTACATAGTCTAAAAGACGAATCTCTGTGGGGTCTGGCCGGGGCCGATCGCGAAGGCTTTCTTGCCTGCCTGCCCGGCGGCGGCGTGCTGGAGATCGTGCAATATACCTCGCCAGCGGGGCGTCCCCGCCGCGCGGACCACCGTTCCAGCGATCAGGGTTTCCTCAACGTCGCCGTGGGCAGCCGCGACATCGGTGAGGTGCGCGCGCTGATCGACCGGGTCCACGCATCCGGCATGCCGACCACCAACGTCGTCGACAACGGCATGATTTGCGGCACCTATATCATCGAGGCTGGTTTCGAGATGGAGATGCTGAGCATTCCGCCGGAGCTCGACGCCGCGACCGGTTTCGCGAAGTCGCCGGTGCCCTTCGTCAACGAAATCGGTAATCCGTGAGCAGTTCCACCCCAAACTTGGCGGAACGCCCTCCCCATGTCCCGTCGGAATGCGTGGTCGATTTCGACTATTTCAACCCGCCCGGCATTGAGCGCGGCGAAGACGTCTTCACCGCGCTGGGTCACTTGCATGAGGGGCCGGACATCGTCTGGACTCCGCGCAACGGCGGTCACTGGATCGCGACGCGCGCCGAGGACATGCGCTGGATCCGCTCCGAACCGCTGCTGTTCTCGCGCAAGGAATCGTTGGTGCCCGCCGGCATGATGCACACGCTGATGCCGCCGACCAATATCGACCCGCCCTATCACGCGCGGTTCAGGGCGGTGATGAACCCCTTCTTTACCCCGGCGGCAGTCGGTCGGATGGAGCATCGCATCCGTGACATCACCATCGAGCTGATTGAGGGTTTTCGTCCAAAAGGCGAATGCGATTTCGTCGAGCAGTTCGCCCGGATCATGCCGGTCGTCGTCTTCCTCGACATGCTCGGCCTGCCATCTGAGCGGCGTGGGCAGTTCCTCGAATGGGGGCGAGGCTACATCAACGCGCCCGACAATGAGAGCAAGGACCGCGCGGCCGCCGCCATTGCGGAATTCCTGACCGGAGTGCTGGACGAGCGCGACGCGAGCCCGCGCGGTGACCTGTTCAGCGCCATCGCCGCATGGCGTACCAACCCGCGCTTCCAGTCAGAGGACGAGGTGATCGGCATGGCGATGGTCTCCTTCCTTGCCGGCCTCGACACGGTGACGGGGCTGCTCAATTTCACCGCTTGGCACCTCGCCGAGCATCCCGAAGCGCAGCTCCGGCTGGCCGAAGGTCCGGAAATCGTCCCTAGGGCCGCGGAGGAATATATCCGCCGTCACGGCCTTTCCAATTCGGGTAGACTCATAACCGAAGATGTCACCCGCAAGGGTGTGGCGTTGAAGGCAGGCGAGATCCTGCTGGTTGTCGACGCGCTGTGTTCGATGGACGAACGCGTCTGTCCCGATGCGCGTGCGGTCGATTTCGATCGCCAGGACGGGATCACCGACACTTTCGGAAACGGCGTACATCGCTGCGTCGGCGAGCACCTTGCCCGGCTGGAAATGCGCATATTCCTGGAGGAGTGGACGCGGCGGATTCCGGAATTCCGGATCGATCCCGCAAGGCCGCCGGTCAGCTACAGCGGTGTCGTCATCGGCATGTCGCGGCTTGACCTGCGCTGGGACATCTGAGCGTCACAGCGAAGCCAGCCGTTCGAAGAACCAGATGCTCGCCAGGATACCTATTGGCCATGAGGCAAGCGCGGGTGCGGGGGGCGAACGCCACAGCCGCACAAATGCCCACGCCAGTCCGTACAACACCGCAACGAACACCAGTTGCCCCGCCTCGATCCCGAGATTGAATGACAGTAGCGCCAGCGGCACTTCGCCGTGCGGCAGGCCGATTTCGCTAAGGGCTCCCGCGAAGCCAAGCCCGTGCAACAGGCCGAACAGCGTCGCGACC
>CAYPFE010000168.1:0-6851 GCA_964409895.1 uncultured Novosphingobium sp. | reverse complement strand
GGGCCGAAGGGTGTGGAACTTGCAGGCGAGATTGCTGACGAACTGACCGTCGCAGTGGGGCTGGACGTTCCGTCGCTGCGTGAATTCGCGGCCCGCGCGCGTGCGGCGCGACGTGCCGCCGGCATTACCGAGCCACTCAAGATATGGCTACCCGTTCAGGTCCAGTTCTCCGAGAGCCCGGATGATATCCCGATGCTGCGCCAAGCTGCTGCCGGCATGACGAGCCTCTCAGCGCGCTTCACCTTCGCAAGCTCGTTCGAGGGCAAGCACGTACCCGAGCCGTATCAGAATTTCATTCGGCAAGCGCTGAAACATTATGACTTTGGCCATCATGCGTCCTTCGCAGCGAATCCCAACGCGGCACTGTTCGACGAACGTCCGGAAATTCGCGACTATGTGATCGATCGCTTCTCTCTGGTCGGATCGCCCGAGCAATGCGCCGAGCGCCTCGCAGACGTGGTGCGGGAGGCAGAACTGGATGGTGTCTGGGTGTTCCCGGTCTCGCTGACGCGGGATCCCGCCGATGTCAGACGCAAGCTTGAAATCGCAGCGCGTCATTTTGCCGATCTTTCAGGCGGCAATTGATGGCAATCTGCCAGGTTCATGCCACTATCTGACTGGAAGTGATGAACGTCCGCTTTCCGGCCCCCTATCCCCAGTAGCAGACAGTCCAGACTCGGCCCAGGAGCCGTCGCCAATGGCAAGCCGAACGAACGGCGGCTATTGGGAAATCAGCGACCAGGCGAGAACGTCCGCAATTAGCGTCGCTTCCGGAAATTCCGCTTTGCAGTGAAAGATCGCTATAGCGGTCATTAGCCATGCAACAGTCCGACTATGGAATTGGCCCGCACCACCAATGCCGATCACCCACGAACAGGAGCTATGGGGCATGGCCCTCTGGGTGGAAAAGCACCACGGGGAGAACGGCTGGCTCTAAATCGCGCAGCAGCAGGACAGGCTGCTTGAAGAGGGCGACCTCGACGGGGCGGCACTGTGGAGGGAGGTGGCGACCCGGTTTGACAAGCTGGTCGAGCAGGGTTCTCCGGCCTGGTCGCCTCCGAGGACGGCAGTGTCGAGCAGCCCGCCTTGGGCCTGCTCCAGAAACTCGGCTGGGAACACATCAACCTGATGGAAGAGCAGCCGGGGCCGGATAACCCTAAGCGAGGAGGAACTGGCGATCTTCGATCTGTTGACCACCCTGGAGCCAAAGCTGACCAAGGCCCAGGAGGTCGAGGTCAAGGCGGTGGCCGGACGGCTCCTGGACAAGCTGCACGAACTGGTGGACGCCATCGACTGGGTCAGGGGCCAAGAGACGCGGGGAGCGGTGCTGACCGAGATCAGGCAGCGCCTCAACGAGCTGCCCGAGGAGCCCTACCCGCAGGACCTGTGGGATGCGAAGGTCGAGCAGGTGTGGGACTTCGTGTTGCGGCGGTATGCAGGTGGGAGCCGGGCGCAGGCCAATTGATGGAAGAGGGGGCGCTGGCGCACCCACTCGCTCCTGAATCGACTATGGTCGTCTACACCAGCGCTAGGCGGGCATTAGCGAATAGTCACAACCGCTGGAAAACGACACGGCTCTCAACACTGCCATCGGTTTGTTGGCTGGGCCGAGACAGGCAGCTTCGTGTCCTAGCCGGTCGACGCGTGTAGAGCCATATTGCGCACCAAACTCAAAACCCGGACATCGGACGCGCAGAACAGTAAGTATATGTACCCGGATGGGACCCAGTCAGAAAAGGGGGGTGGGGTACCCCCAGGGGCCTACTTACGAGTCATTAGAGGGGTGGGGTCTGTTTTTTCGGGGACTACCCCCGGGGTGCCGAGCGCTGTGTCGAGTTCCAGCAATCGCAAGTAATACCCTGATGGCTATCTGATTGCTGAGCGCCATATCCAACGGGAGGCGGGAAGGCGATACGGATATAACTTATTGAAAATAATGGTGCCGGCTAGAGGATTCGAACCCCTGGCCCCCTGATTACAAATCAGGTGCTCTACCAACTGAGCTAAGCCGGCCTGCGCATCGCGCGGTTGTGGCGCATACTGCGGGGGCGGCGGCGGCACAAGCCTCAGATCGCGCCAAATGTCCAGCCTTCGGTGCGCGCAACTTCCGGCGTCATTTTGCGCGGCCGCCAAAGTTCGGCACGATGGGCATTGGCGCGCAGCCAGGCGGCGGTCACCAAGGCGTCGGCGGTGTGGTCGTCGACGGGTCCGCGGTCCGTGACCCCTTGCGAGCCGATCCCGGCCAGCGCGTCGTTCAGCGCCGCATAGTCGGTCATCTTGGCCCGCGCTGCGATCCGCCCGCCGGCGATGGCAGCAAGTGCGGTATAGATTTCGACGATGACCGGGCCCCGATCGGGCAGGGGATCGATCGGCCAGACCGGGATATGTCCTCTCAGGCGATGCAGCATGCGCATGCCGGTCAGGCTCGACTTGCCGACCTGGGCGGCGCCGACGAGGTTGAAATTACTGGTGGGCTTGCAGCCCATTTCAGCTTGAGCCTGTTCGGCGATACGCAAGCGGCCGCGTCTGTCAGGAGCATCGGGAAGCTGGAAGCGATCGCCCTCGCGCCCGCCATGACGGCGGAAATAGCGTGATGCGATCGCGTGGTCGACGAAGCTGGAAGCCGAAAGATGCGGATCGCGGGTGCAGATCTCGTCGACGAGGGCCCATAGCGATGGGGCGTCATCAGGACTGTCGTTCCAGCCCGGGAAGAAGGCGCCGGCATCGGCAAAGGGCAGGGAAATGCCGAGGTCCATCCCAACCAGCGTGTGGGCCGGCAGGTCATTGAGCAGGTAGGCCAGAACATCTTCGCGCGACCATGGCCTGTCGAGAACTATGCTTCGAGGTGCGGTATGTCCCTCGATACACAGGCCCAAAGCGATTCCCCTGTGCCTTTCACCCACTGCACCCGACCAGTCTATTGCGAGGAAATGGTGGAAGCGGTCGGTTCTCAACGCAGCTCTATCCCTGATTTCCTTCGCGCCGCTTCCTGTCCCACCATTCCATGCGTTTCGTCACTTCGCGTTCGAAGCCGCGTTCGGCGGGGCGGTAGAAGGTCTCGGCCGCCATGCCTTCCGGCCAGTAATGGGCGCCGGAGAAGCCGTCCTCGCTGTCGTGGTCATAGGCGTAGCCCTCACCATAGCCGATCTCCTTCATCAGCTTGGTCGGAGCATTGAGGATCTGGGCTGGTGGAGCGAGGGAACCGGTTTCCCTTGCGCTTCTCCAGGCGGCCTTTTGCGCGGTGTAGGCGGCGTTCGATTTGGGAGCGGTGGCGCAATAGAGGCAGGCCTGGACGATGGCGAGTTCGCCTTCGGGTGAGCCGAGGAATTCATAGGCGTCCTTGGCGGCGAGGCATTGGGTGAGCGCCTGCGGGTCGGCAAGTCCGATGTCTTCGCTGGCAAATCGGGTCAGCCGGCGCAGCACGTAGAGCGGCTCCTCGCCTGCCGTCAGCATACGGGCAAGGTAGTAAAGCGAAGCTTGGGGGTCCGATCCGCGCAGGCTTTTGTGCAGGGCGGAGATGAGGTTGTAGTGGCCGTCCCTGTCCTTGTCGTAGACGGCGACGCGGCGCTGAAGGAACGAGCCGAGTTTGGCTGGCCCGAGTTTGGCTTCCAATTGCGCGGAATACAGCGTTTCAGCCTGGTTGAGGAGGAAGCGGCCGTCGCCGTCGGCCGAAGCGATCAGGGCTTCGCGTGCTTCGGCGGTGAGGGGCAGGGCGCCTTCCAGCGCTTCGGCCTTGTCGAGCAGGCTCGCCAGGGCTTGTGCGTCGAGGCGGTGGAGGATGAGCACCTGGGCCCTGCTCAGCAGGGCCGCGTTGAGCTCGAAACTCGGATTCTCTGTGGTCGCGCCGACCAGCGTAACCGTGCCTTTCTCGACAAAGGGCAGGAAACCGTCCTGCTGGGCGCGGTTGAAGCGATGGATCTCGTCGACGAACAGCAATGTCCGGTGGCCCGCGCCGGCCATCTTCTCGGCCTCGGCGAAAGCTTTCTTGAGGTCGGCGACGCCGGAAAACACCGCGCTGATCGAGGTGAAGCGCATGCCGACGGCATCGGCGAGCAGGCGGGCGATGCTCGTCTTGCCCGTGCCCGGCGGCCCCCACAGGATCATCGAGGAGAGCTTGCCGGACGCCACCATGCGCCCGATCGCGCCTTCGGGGCCGGTCAGGTGTTCCTGGCCAACCACGTCCGCAAGCGACTGCGGCCGCAGCCGGTCGGCGAGGGGTGCGTCAGCCGCAAGGACATCGGGCCCGGCGGCCGGCAGGTCGTCTTCGAACAGATCCGCCATGCGGCTTCCTATCGCGGATGCGGCTGCATTGCATCCGTGGTATGGTGAAAATATTCACCGCCAAGGTCGGTGCCGCGAATGGCGAAGGTCAGCTTCCGGCTGCCTGCTTTTGCCTGATCAGGCGAAGGTAAGTGTCGGCGAGCGATTGATTGATCCTGTCCCATCCGAAATGGGCGGCACGATCCAGCCCGCTCTGGCCATGTGTACCGCGCAAATGCGAGTCTTCGGTATAGGATCTCAGAGCCTCCGCGAACTGGAAGATCGCGCCCGGCCTGATCAGCCGTCCGGAGCTTCGATCCCGGACCAGTTCGTCGCTGCCGGTCGCGGCCGCTGCGACCACAGGCAGGCCGCTTGCCATGGCCTCAAGCGTGACGTTTCCGAAGGTTTCCGTAACCGAAGGGTTGAACAGGATGTCCATGCTGGCGACCGCGCGGCCGAGTTCCGCGCCCTGCTGCAATCCGACGAAAATCGCTTCGGGGATGCGTCCTTCGAACCAGGTGCGGGCCGGGCCTTCACCTACGACGAGCACGCGATGCCCGACACCCTGGGCCTTCAACTGGTCGATCGTGTCGGAAAACACGTCGAGGCCCTTTTCCATGACGAGACGGCCGAGATAGCCGATGACGACTTCTTCGTCGCCGATGCCGATTGAACGGCGCCACTCGTGTGATCGCTGCTCCGGATTGAAGATGTCCCGATCGACGCCGCGCGACCAGATCCCGACGTCGTAATTCATCCGCTGCTCGCGCAGCAGCTGGCCCATGCTTTCCGATGGTGCGACGATTGCGTCGCAACGGCGATAGAAGCGCCGCATGATCGCTGTCAGAAATGGCTCCGTGAAGGCCATGTTGTAGTAACGCGGATAGGTGTCGAAGCGGGTGTGGACGCTGGCGATGACCGGAATGCTGCGCTTTCGGGCCCAGGTGAGGGCGCGATGCCCGGCGAAGTCCGGCGAAGAAACATGGACGACGTTTGGACGAAATTCGGCGAGGTCGCGCTTCGCCTTTCGGAAGAAGCCCATCGGCATGCGGTATTCGCTGCGGCCCGGAATCGGCAGCGAGGGGATTTTCACGATATCTCCGGTGGGTTCGAAGTCCGGCTCCGCGATGATAGGAGTGTAGACGCGCACGGACGCCCCATGGCTGAGCAGGTAGCCGGCGAGCCTGTTCAGCGCCTGGTTCGCACCGTCGCGAACCATGTTGTAATTGCCCGAATGCAGGGCGATGCGAAGGTCAGAGGTTTCCATCCCGCCCGCGCCATAGCGGTGCGGGACGGGAATGGCGAGAGGCTAGGAATGGCTCTCTGCAGTTGTCAGTCGCGCCAATGGCGGCGTCGGTCACCACGGTAATGCCGGCGGTCATGACCGTGCCGGTTGTAACGGCGGTCAACCCGATCATATCCACGATTCCAGCGGTTGTGACGATAGCCGCGATCCCAGCGCTTGCCGTAGTAGCCACGATCCCAGCGGCTGTGATGGCGCCGGTCATAATGGCGACCGTAATAGCGGCCATAGTAGCGATCCCGGTAGTACCGGTTCGGGTAGCCGTCATAGTAGTAGTAATAGCCGGGGTATCCCGCGACATCCATATAGCGGCGATGACGGTAGTAATCCCGGTCGTAGTAGTAACCGTCATCCCGATCGGCGATCAGCGCGCCGATCGCAAGGCCGACGATGCCAGCACCGACAGCAATGGCGGCGGTGTCGTTGTTACGATGGCGGGCTTGCGCGGTCGTCGCAACCGCGAACGAACCTGCGATCAGTGCAGCGGCAAGGCCGTATCTCTTCAAGATCTTCAACATGTTTCCACTCCCCGTTGTGGCTGCGGGCCGGATACGGCGGTTCAACCGGCGCTGCATTTGGACCACACCGGGCCTGAACCGTTTCTGAACCTGTTCCTACCGGAACGCGGGGATCACCTTGCTGGCGAAAGTCTCGGCATATTCGGCCATGCGGTCGAGCGGGAAGCCGGAAGGCACCTGCATGCAGAAGGCTTCGATCGGCGCTTCCTGCTGGCGTCCCTTGATATAGGCGATGCAATCGTCGGGCGTCATCGTGCGCATCACGCCGGACTTCTTGAATTCGTCGAGGCTCATCGCGCTCATTACCGCCCAGTCGGTGCCTTCCTGCCATTCCGCATAGGTATTGATCTGGTAGTATGCGTGCGGCGCCATCTCATCGAGAGCCTTTTCCGGGTCTTCGGCGACGAGCATCCACATATCGGAATAGCTCATCGAGATGATTCGCGCCGCGCTTTCCGGCTTGCCGGCCTGTTTCACTTCCTCGAGATATTGCGGCCAGAATTCGACCGGGCCGATGAAGCCGTCGCCGAAGCGTGCTGCCCGGCGGAAACCGGCGGGCGCGGTGCCGCCAACAAACATCGGAATGCCGCCTTCCTGGCATGGGAGAGGGGTGCAGCGTGCGCCCTTGAGCTGGAAGAACTCGCCATCGTAATCGAGCGCTTCGCCCTGCCACAGCCGGCGGACGATCTCGATGATCTCGTCGGCGAGCTTGCCGCGTTTGCCGAATCCATAGGCCTCGGCCTCGAACGGCAGGTAGCCGATACCCATGC
>CAYPFE010000167.1:0-6870 GCA_964409895.1 uncultured Novosphingobium sp. | reverse complement strand
AACGCGCTGCGGGCGATCTCCCCGGTCAGGCGCCGCACACCCTGTTCGAGCGTGTAGATTCCCCGTTCGCGAACGCCCTGCCCCAGTAGCTGGGTGGTAAGCGCAAAGGTGTTGAACATGTCGAGATGCGCACCGGCGTCAGAAGCGCCGATCAGCACATGCGGATCGTTCCACACCGCTTCGCGAAGCGCCCAGCTATCCTGGTCCGCACCCATCACCGGGCCGGAAAAGACGAAATCGAGGTTTTCCTCGACGCCGATGTCGAACAGCGTATCGAAAGCCGTGGTTCCGCGCGCCGCAGCGACATGGCCGATGGTCTGTCCTACCAGCCGGGCATTGCCGGCGCTGCCGACGCCTTCGATCAGGTAATTCTCCAATCCCTGCATGATCTGCACCGGATTGTCGGGATGTTCCGCCCCCGCCTTCAGCCTCGCCCGAGTGGCGGGATCGCGCATCGCCGCGATCTTCTCCTCGTCATCAAGCAGCAGGAACGGCTTCCAGCCGTCGAGCATGGCAAAGGTGAAGCCACTGCGGAAATTGAGATAGCCCTTGACCGGTGCGGCCGGACACAATCCCCAGACCTTGCCGCCACGCGCCGTCACTTCGCGGTTCATCGCCAACTGGTCATCGACGATCTGCTGGCGGTTGACGTCGACGAATATCGCGTTCCAGTTGACCATGCGACCGGACGCCAGCGAAAGTGCCGCGACTATGTCGGTCTCGCGCTCGCCGCAGGTGACGCCGGGAACCACTTCGACGAATGTGCCCGGATAGTCACGCAGCACGCCCGCCAGCTCCTCCAGCTCGTGCATCGAGGCGAAGCGCGACGGAACCGGATCGCCGCAGTGATCGCTGTGCGATACGCTCGTGCTGGTCGAGAAGCCCATGCCGCCCTCGCCGAGCGACTTCGCCAGCAGCGCCTTCATTGCTGCCAACTCATCTTCGCTCGCTTCATGGCCTACCGCGCGGTCGCCCATGACGCAGCGCCTGAGCGCCGAATGGCCGACCATGAAGGCGGCGTTGATCGCCAGCCTGCCGTCGAAATGATCGAGCATTTCACCGAAGCCGCGCCATTCGGGCTTCACCGCCGCCTCGAGCGCGGCGATCGGCATGCCTTCGACGTTCGACAGCATGCCGATCAGGTAGTCGGTGTCCTCCTGGCGGCCCGACAGCGGCGCGAGCGTGAAACCGCAATTGCCGGCAAGCACGGTGGTGACGCCGTGATAGACCGAAGGCGTGAGCATCTCGTCCCAGCACATCTGCGCGTCGTAATGGGTGTGGCAGTCGATGAAGCCGGGTGCTGCGACAGCCCCGCCCGCATCGATCTCCTCGCGCGCCTTGCCGTCCACCTGCCCGACGGCAACAATAAGACCATCCTCCACGCCGATGTCGCCCCCGTAGCGTTCCGCCCCTGTGCCATCGACGATCGTCGCATTACGAATTGCCAGGTCCATTGCTGTTCTCCCAAACCTATTCGGCGGCTTCCATCGCCTTCGCTTCTTCCAGGCTGAGCGAAGGCGTGCCGGTCACCATGATCCGTTCGACATGGCGCGGCCCGGCCTCGTTGGCGACGGCATAATGCTGCACCTGCCGGTTGTCCCAGACGACGATGTCGTGATCGCGCCATTGCCAGCGCATCTGGTATTCGGCCCGCAGGAAGCGGTCGGTAAGGTCCTTGAGCAGTGCCGCGCCCTCCTCCGGCTCCAGCCCGACGATCTCCTGGGTATGGACCTCGTTGACGTAGAGCACCGGCGCGCCCGTTTCCGGGTGAACCCGCACCACCGGATGTTCCGCCCAGCCTCGCTCGACGTCATCCCCGGTGCGGCCGATATAGGTGGCGCTGTTATCCTTCAGCCCCTTGACGGTGCGGATATGCGACATGCTCGCCCGGGCGCGCAGCGGCGCGATCCTCGCCTTCAATTCCTCCGGCAGGTCGGCATAGACCGCCACCGCGCTAGCAAAACAGGTATCGCCGCCCAATGCCGGAGACTTCAGCATGCGCAGGATCGAGACGGCGGGTGCGATGTCGTAATAAGTCCCGTCGGAGTGCCAGTGGCCGCCGGCAGGATTGGTGTTCGCCGCGTCCGATACCAGCGGCATGATTTCCGGCGTGTCCGGCAGGAAGCCCTCGACATGCGGTTCTCCGAACAGCCGGGCGAAAGCAAGGTGCTGCGGGTAATCGATGGCCTGATCGCGCAGGAAGATGACGCCATGATCGAGTAGCGACTGGCGAATGTCTCGCGCGATCTCGTCGGGAAACGGGACGGTCAGGTCCGCAACGGATATCTCCGCGCCGATCGACGGCTGCAGCCGCCTGACGGTCAGTCCGCCCGGTGTCTGATAGGACACGCCAGTATCCGCCATGGCAACTCTCCCTCGCCAAGTGCCGCGCAATAAGCCATGGGGCGGATGCAGAGTCCAGCAGGACCATCGCGCCGGGAAAGGATTGTCGCATGTATGTCTCGCTCCGCTTCGACCTCAGGAACCCGGCGTTCGCCGGCACCAGCATGGCCGACCGCTATGAGGCCGCCGTCGGCATGGCCGAATGGGCGGACAATCTCGGCTGCCCGGCCAGCGTGTCGATGTCGGAGCACCATGGCTCGCCGGACGGCTATATCCCGAGCCCGGCGGTGATCCTGGCGGCGATGGCGGCTCGGACAAAGAATGTGCGTTTCACCGTGGCGGCGCTGATCGTCCCGTTCCACGATCCGCTGCGCATCGCCGAGGATTTCTGCGTGCTCGACAACATCTCGAAAGGTCGCGTCGACCTGATCGTCGCAGGCGGCTATGTTCCCGGCGAGTTCGAAATGTTCGATGTTTCCTTGAAGGACCGTGCCAGGCTGGTGCGTGAAGCGGTCGAGGTCTTCAGAGGCGCCTTCTCCGGCAAGCCCTTCGAGTATCACGGCCGCAAGGTCCACATCACGCCCGAACCTTTCAGCGAGCGCGGCCCCGCGATCATCCTCGGCGGTTCCACCGAGGCGGCCGCCCGGCGCGCGGCGCGCATCGGCGACGGCTATGTGCCTTCGACCAGCGACACCTGGCAGTTCTACCGCGACGAGATGGCGAAACTCGGCAAACCCGATCCCGGCCCGGGCATGGGCGGCGGCGAGACCAGCGTCATCGCGCTGGCCCGCGATCCCGAGGCCGGGTGGGACGCGATGGCACCCTATTTCCTCCATGAAACCAACGCCTATGGCGAATGGAACGCACAATCCGGCAAGCTTGGCCCCTATAATGCGGTGGCCGACGCAGATGAACTGCGCGCAACCGGCCGCTACACCGTGCTGACTCCGGAACAGATGGTCAAACAGCTCAAGGCGGCACCGATGCAGGTCGCAGCATTCCATCCGCTCTGCGGCGGCATGCCGATCGAGCTCGCCTGGGAAAGCCTCAAGCTGTTCGAAAGTGAAGTGCTGCCTCACTTCGTCTGAGCCACCAAACCGCCATCAAAAGGCCACCATCATGCCAACCAAGACCTTCAAAGTGATCCAATGGGCAACCGGCTATGTCGGCAAGACCTCGATCCGTCACTTCGCCGCGAGCCCGGCTTACGAACTGGTAGGATGCCTCGTCACCAATCCGAAGAAAGTCGGCCGGGACGCAGGCGCAATCGCGAAGATTGCCGACACCGGTGTGATCGCCACCGACGATCCTGAGGCGATCCTCGCGCTGGATGCCGATTGCGTCCATTTCGCGCCGCTGGTGCAGGATATCGACATGATCTGCCGGCTGCTGCGGTCGGGCAAGAATGTCGTCACCCCGCTCGGCCCCTATTACTGGCACAGGCGGTTCAGCCAGGAACTGGAGGTTATCGCCAAGGCCTGTGCGGACGGCGGCACCTCGTTCCACGGATCGGGGATTCATCCTGGTTTCGCGGGCGATCTGCTGCCGATCACCGCGCTTCGGATGATGGACCGGGTCGAGCACATCCACCTTTATGAAGTCATCGACCACCTCGCAAACCCGTCGAGCTATATCGAGTTCATGCGCTTTGGCGCCACGCCAGAGGACGTCATGGCCAATCCCGGCCGCTCGCCCGAGGCGCCACTGATTTTCGCGCAGTCGATGCAGATGGTCGCCCATGCGCTCGGCCTCGAGATCGACGACGTGACCAGCAAGCTCAACCTCGCGGTGGCAACGCAGGACATTCCCTGGTCCGACGGCGTGGTGAAGGCAGGCACCGTCGCGGGGCAGCACTATGAATGGACCGGCCATGCGAACGGCAAGCCGCTCATCTCCTATCACTGCTTCTGGAAGATGGGCGAGGAGAACATCGAGCCTCACTGGGACTGCGGCCCATCGGGCTACCGCATCCTGATCGAAGGCGAACCGCCGATGGAAATGACGATGCGCACCATCGCGAAACCCGGAGAGCCGCTGCGCTATGCGGGCCTGCCCTGGACGGCGATGGCCTGCGTCAACGTCATCCCAGCCGTCTGCGAGGCGGCACCCGGCATTGTCACTCACTTCGAACTCGGCACTGCCCGGCTGCACGGGCTGGTGCGGGATTGACTGCCAAGGGTTAGTTGCGTCACTTTTGCAAGACAAAGCCAATTAGAGGACACGCCCATGGCATCCACCGCCACGATCACCCCGGTCCCCGACCATGTGCCGGCGGCAAACGTCTGGGACCGGGATTTCTTCAGCTACCTCGGCGAGTTGGAAGACCCGTACCAGTCCGCCGCCCGGCTCTATGACGGGCCCGGCATCATCTGGGCGACCAGCGGATCGCACGGGCTCCCCTGCTGGATCTTCACCCAGCACAAGCTGATCCAGGAAGGCTTCGCCAACGCCCGCAAGTTCTCCAGCCTGCGCGGCCCGCTGACCGAGGCGGTGATGGACCCGACGTGGAAGCTGCTTCCGGTCGAATCGGACGCGCCCTACCACCACTATTACCGCGACGTGCTGCGCGCCCACTTCACCCCCGAGGCGATCGAGGCTCAATCGGCGGAAATCCAGGCACTGACCGACCGGCTGATCGACAGCTTCATCGATCGCGGCAGCTGCGAGTTCGTCAAGGAATTCGCGGAAATCTTTCCCAATGCCGTGGTCGTCTCGGCGATGGGTCTGCCGCAGGAGAGCCTGCCCCAGTTCCTCGACTGGGAGGAAAAGGCGATCCACGGCAAGGACGCCTCCGAACAGCTCGCGGCAGGCTATGCCGTCCACGACTATCTCGAACAATTCGTCAAGGACCAGCAACGCACCGGCAAAGCCGCGTCACCGCTGATGGAATCGATCCTCGCCGGGCAGATGAAGGACCGGCCGATGAGCCAGGACGAAATCCTCGGCATCGTCTACCTGCTGTTCATCGCCGGGCTCGACACCGTATTCTCCTCGATGGGCTGGATCATGCGCCACCTGGCCATGGATCAGGCCCTGCAAGACCGGCTGCGCAACAACCCGCATGAGATTCCTCAGGCGGTCGACGAATTCACCCGGGCATTCGGTGTCAGCGCCCCTTCTCGCATCGTCGCCGAGGATATCGTCTTCGAAGGCGTGCCGATGAAGAAGGGCGAGCATATCCTGCTCCCGACCTATCTTGCCGGGCGCGATCCGCTTGCCTTCGAGAACCCGCATGTCATCGATATCGACCGCAAGCCGCGCCACGTCACCTTCGGCATCGGCTCACACCTGTGCATCGGCATCCACCTCGCCAAGCGCGAGATGAAGATCATGCTGGAAAGCTTCCTCAGGCGGATGAGCAATTTCCGCCTGCCGGACGGTGCCAAATGCGAATACCACTCGACCAACACCATCGGCCTGGACCGGCTGGTGCTGGAATTCGATCCAGCCTGAAGAGGACATTGCCATGAAAGTGCTGATGGTCGGCGGAACCGGCCTGATCGGGAGCCATACCGCGCTCTATTTCCAGGAACTTGGCCATGACGTGACGATCATGTCGCGCAACCCGCCGCGCGGAAACTCGAAGATCAACGATCTGCCTTTCATCGCCGGAAGCTATTTCGAGGACAATTTCGACGACGGACGGCTGGAAGGCTTCGAAGGGCTGGTGTTCTGCGCCGGCAACGACATGGGCGAATATCCCGCAGATTCCGGGATCAGCGAGGAAGACTATTTCCGCAAGGCCAATATCGACGGCCTGCCGCGCTTCTTCGAGGCCGCCAAGGCCGCCGGGATTTCACGCACCGTCTACATGGGCAGCTTCTACAGTTTCGTCGCCCCGCAGGTGATCCCCCGCATCCCCTATGTCCGCTCCCGCGATGTATCGGACGCGGCGATCCGCGCGCTCTCCGGCCCGGGTTTCAACGTCTGCAGTTGCGCGCTCCCCTGGATCGTCGGTTACACCGAGGGCATGACCGGCTCGCACTGGCACGCGATGACCCTCTACGCGCAGGGCAAGCTAGACATCGAGGAATTTGCGCCGCCGCACGGCGCAAATTTCATGACCTGCCGCTCGGTCGCCCAGGCGATGGTCGGCGGGCTCGAACGCGGCGAATCGGGCAAGTCCTACCTCGTCGGCGACGAGAACATGAGCTGGAAGGAGTGGTTCGAACTGTGGTTTGCCGCCGCCGGACGCCCCCGCGACCTTCCCGTACACCTCGGGCACCCGATCATCCCTGACTACACGCTCTCCTATCTCGATTTCACCTCGAGCACCTATGAACCGCCCGCAGAGGAAACCGCGCTGCTCGGTTACGACCGCAGCGTGATCCGCAAGGAAGTCGAGAACTGCGTGGCCTATTTCGGCGACAAGCCGCTGGGGTGAGTCAAGTGGCGTCAGACCGGGCCTGCATTCAGCGGTCCCTGCACCCGGCACCGGCCCACACCCCTGACGGATGTCAGGGGCGCACCCAACAACGGACACGCGATCTTGCCATAAGGCCGCGCCACCCCTAGCGCCTCTGGCAT
>CAYPFE010000166.1:1243-6871 GCA_964409895.1 uncultured Novosphingobium sp. | reverse complement strand
TTTGGAATCCCTTGTTTTTCGCTTTCAGGCGACCTGATTGGGCGTTGTTGGACATGGTGCTACTATTGGCAAGCGTGCTGATGCTTTGGCGCCATGCAAAAATTCAGGCAGGGTGGCTAATTCCATACATCGCGTGGTTGTTGGTTGCCACTTCCCTGAATGTTTGGGTCGTTCTTTTTAATGCATAAAAAAGGCCCCGACGCCGATGCGCCGAGGCCTTCAACCCATCGTTGATTGCTCAACGAATCACCAATCGCTTCCAACCCATAGAAGCGTTGCCGATGAAATACATGCCTGGAGCAGATGCGTCAAGGATGATTCGAGCGTCCGGACGGACCCAACGCTGCACTTCCTTTCCTTGTGCATTGAGCATCTCGAGATCCCCCATGGAAGGCAACCATCCTTCTACCGCAATCCAGCCTTGAGCGGGATTTGGGAAGAGGCTCCACGACGCAACTGTCGCCTCGAAAACTGAAGTCGGTGGCAACAACACGCCGTTGATGACGTGAACCACCCCGTTGTCCGCTTCGATGTCCTCCAAAATCACTTGGGCCTCATTGATGAAGATGCCTTCGGTGTTGATGGTCACAGTGACCGCTTCTCCGTTCAATGTGGTCACGCTCATGCCGTCCGTGAGGTCTGCGCTCATTGCAGTACCCGCCGCAACGTGGTACGTCAGGATCGCCGTCAACAAGTCTGCATCTGCCAAGACCGCTTCGATCGTGCCTTCTGGCAACGCAGCGAAGGCTGCATCCGTCGGTGCGAAGACCGTGAAGGGGCCAGGTCCGGCGAGGGGATCGACGAGGCCGGCCGCCTTGACTGCAGCGACCAGCGTCGAATGGCTGGCCGAGGCCATTGCTGCGTCGACGATGGTGTGGTGCTGGTGCGCAGACGCCTCGCTGTGAGAGGCATGGCCTCCCGCTTGCGCAGGGATGACGGTGAAGATGCCAGTGGTGGCGAGGCCGGCGATCGCCAGGCCGAAAAGTCTGGGGTAGCGTTGCATGTTGGTGACTCCATCTTGCAATTTTCAGCGATTGCATGAGGAGGTACGCAGCTGTCTCGTGATTGGATCAGTCAGCCGGAATCATCGTGTTCATACCACCCCTTCGCTTTCCAGCGCACACTCCGGGCCAGTGCGGCTTTCTACCTGGATGGTCGGGTGGCCGATGCCGAAGCGGGCTTCGAGGCTGTGGGCAAGATTGTGGAGAAAGCTGTCGTCAGCCGGTGGATCGGGCATCACCAGATGGGCGGTGAGCGCGGTTTCGGTGTTGCTCATCGGCCAGACGTGAAGGTCGTGCACCGCGCTGACGCCGGGCTGTCCGGCAAGAAAGGCGCGGACTTCGCCAACGTCGATCCCCTCGGGCACGCCGAGCATACCCATCTTCAGCGAATCGCGCAGCAGGTCCCAGCTGGTCCAGGCGATCACCGCGCAGATCACCAGCGAAGTGACGGGATCGACCAGCCGCTCGCCGGTCAGCACCACCAGCAGTCCGGCGATCACGACGCCTGCCGACACCGCGGCATCGGCCATCAGGTGCAGGAAAGCGGCGCGCAGGTTGAGGTCCGACTTGCGCCCGCTGGCGAACAGCATGGCGGACAGCGCGTTCACCAGGATGCCGATGCCTGCGACCAGCATCATCGTATTGCCCGCAACCGGCCCCGGGTCGGTCATGCGGCGGACCGTTTCGACCAGTATCGCGCCCAGCGCCACCCATAGCAGCGCGGCATTGGCGATTGCCGCGAGGATTGAGGAACTCTTGAGGCCGTAAGTGAAGCGTTCGCTGGGGGGACGGGCCGAAAGCACGCTCGCGCCCCATGCCAGCAGCAGCGCCAGCACGTCGGAGAGGTTGTGGCCTGCGTCGGCGATCAGCGCCATCGAGCCGCTGATCAGGCCCGCCGCGACCTCCGCAACGACAAAGGCGAGATTCAGCACTACCGCTAGCGCGAAGGCCCGTCCGCGCGGTGCATGGGAATGCCCATGGTGATGATGGTGGTCGTGGTTGGCGCTCATGGCGCGCGGCATTTCGCACAGCACGTCAGGGCCGGCAAGAAATGTGGTAACATTACGCTTGCGGCCCGGGCCTGCGCCTGAAACAGTCGGCGCAAAGGAGAGGACACGATGAGCGATGTTGCCGCGCTGCCGCGCTATTCAGGTGTGGAAGCGCCACCGGTGAAGATCCCGGAAGGCCGCACCGTCGGGCCCTTCACCGGCGTGCAGGTGAGCCCGGACGGGCATATCTGGCTGCTGCATATCGCCAGCCATCTGGAATATGCGCCGATCGGGCCGGACGAAAAGCCCGGCGACCGCATGCCGTCTGTCTGCGAGTTCGATGCCGACGGCAATTTCGTCCAGGGCTGGGGCGGGCCCGACTGGCTGCCGCGCGAGGACGGACGCCAGCAATGGCCAAACCAGGAAGAGACGATCTCCTTCGACGAGGAAGGCACGATCTGGGTTTTCGGCGCCGACGTTTCCTACGACCATGCGGTCCAGCGCTTCTCCCGCGACGGCAAGCTGCTGCTCCGAATTGGCAAGTTCGGGGAATGCGGTGATGACGAAAGTGCCGATCTGCTTGGCTGTCCGACCGACTGCTGGCACGATGTGCAGCGCCGCGAGGTTTATGTCACCGACGGCTACGTCAACCACCGCGTCGCGGTGTTCGATTCCGATACCGGCGCGTTCAAGCGCAGCTTCGGAGCCTATGGCAAGACACCGGCAGTGAGTGCTGATCCGAAAGAGAATTTCAACAACCCTGTTCACGCGATCAGCCTGGGCCCGGACGGCATGCTCTATGTCTGCGACCGCAAGAACGACCGGGTGCAGGTGTTCGATGCGGTGGGCCGCGAGGATGCGCAATTCCTGCGCGAAATCTCCATCGATCGCCCGTCGCCCTTCGGCACCTGCTTCAGCGTGGTGTTCACACCGGACTCGAAGTTCATGGTGATATGCGATGGCAACAACAGTCATTTCTGGACGGTCGACCTGGCGAAGTGGGAAGTGGTCGACGACTTCCGCCTGCCCAATTCCGAGAACGCGACGCTGGAAGGCACGGTCCACAAGTTCACCGCCGACCTCAACGGTGACCTGATCCTCGCGCGCACCGCCTGGGGCGTGTTCCGCATGCGCTATGAGGGCAATGGAGTTGGGGTATGAGCGCTTCGGACAAGCCGCGGATTTTCAAAGGGCTCGGCGGACCTCCGCGCCTGCGCCCGATCCGCGAGGACGAGATTACGGCACGCCACCGGGAAGCGATCCGTGAATCGATGCGGTTCATGGACGATGACGAGGAAGTGGACGACGACGCGCCACTGCATCCCTTCCCGGCGACGATGTGCCGCCATGTCGAGATGTTCGACCGCTACATGGCGTTTGGCATGAACATTCTCAAGAACGCTCTTCTTTCGCCGCGGGATCGGGAAATCCTGACGCTGCGCACCGGCTGGCTCTGCGATGCGCCCTTCGAATGGGGCGCGCATGTCAAGCTGGGCCGCGAAGCCGGGCTGAGCGACGACGAGATCGAGCGGATCAAGAACGGCCCCGATGCGGGTGGCTGGAGTACGCTGGACCGTGCCCTGCTCAGCGCGGTCGACGAGATGCACCATGATTCGACCATCCATGACGAGACGTGGGACGTGCTGGCTGCGCATTACAGCGACGAGCAGCTGATCGAACTGCCGATGATCGTCGGCCAGTATCACATGACCGCCTTCTTCCAGAACGCGCTGCGCTTCCGGCCGGTCAACGATGCCGATGGAAGGGAGCTTCCCGAAGAGGAGTCCGTGGCATGAACGCGCAGAGCCTGCTGGAACGCACAATCGACGTCGACGGCCACGAATTCGCGCCGCCGCACCTGTGGGGCGAACTGTTCGGTCCTGTCGCGGGGCGGCTGGCCGATGTCTGTGCGCCCTTCATCAAGGCGATGGGCGAGAACTATATCGACCGTCCCGGCCAGGCTGCCGACGACACGCCGATGACGCATGAGAACGTCTGGACCCAGCGCCATTCCGGCGCGCCAGGTGCCTTCGACATGGAGCGGCGGCTTGAGGCGATGGACCTGATGGGGGTAACCCGCCAGCTGATCTTCCCGAGCTACGGGCTGTGGGGCCAGATCCTCTCGACGCCTGAAGGCGGCGGGCCGATCGCGGCGGGTATGCGGCAGTTTCTGGGCGACGTGTCGGTCGAGGAGATGGTCGAAATCGGCTATGCGGCCAACGATGAATGGAACGAATGGGCCGCGCGCTCGACCGCGCTTGATCGCGACCGGTTGCGCGTCGTCGGCATGTTCCGCCCGGCGAAGGACGCGGACGACCTGGTCACCCAGGCGCGCAAGATGATCGGCATGGGCATCAGGGGGCTGATGCTAAACACCGGCTCGACGCCCGCCGGGCTTTCTCCGGCCGCACCCGAACTCGACCCGTTCTGGGCGCTATGCGCGGAAAGCAACGTGCCCGTCATGGCCCATGTCGGCAGCGACCTCGGCTTCCTGAGGGAACCGCAATGGGCTGAAGCGCCCGCGTTTGCGCCGCAGAAGATGTCGTTCGAACTGGGCTTCGAGCCCTATTCGCTGGCCTCTACGCACCTGCCGGCCGAGCATTTCCTGATGCTGATGGTGCTGGGCGGGGTGTTCGAGCGGCATCCGATGCTGCGTTTCGGCGCCATCGAACTCGGGGCGCACTGGCTCGGTCCGCTTGCCGAAAATCTCGACATGTGGATCGAGAAGGTCTTCGCCCGGCGCGTCAAGGACCGGCTGCCATTGAAGCCATCGGAATATCTCGCGCGCAATGTTCGGGTTACGCCGCACAGCCTGGTCGAACCGGTCGACATGTTCTTCCAGCGCTACCCCCAGATCGCCGAGTGTTACTGCTACTGCACCGACTATCCGCACCTCGAAGGCGGCCAGCACATCAACCGCACAATGTACGAGCTGCTCGAACCGCTTGGCGAGGAGGTGCTGGAGAAATATTTCATCACCAATGGCGAGTGGCTGCTGCCTTAGCCGTCACTCATACACACACGCGTCCAGCCCCTCGCCGCGCACGACGTTGATGCGTGCGGCGATGGTGTTGCCGTGGCGCGCGACGAAACCGCGCGGGTTGTTGACCGCGCGGGTCTTGGGACTGGGGAGGGCGACCGCCATGCGCGCCGCCTCGATGCGGGAAAGATGCGCGGCGGACTTGTTGAAGTAGCGCTGGGCGCCTGCCTCGGCGCCATAGGTGCCGATGCCGGTCTCTGCGACGTTGAGATAGACTTCCATGATCCGCCGCTTGGGCCATGCGACCTCGATCAGCACGGTGAACCAGGCTTCCAGGCCCTTGCGCAGCCAGCGGTCCCAGCCGCTGCCCTGCCACAGGAAGACGTTCTTCGCGACCTGCTGGCTGATCGTCGAGCCGCCGCGCAGGCGCTTGCCGCCCCTCTTGCTGTTGGCCGCGTTGCGCTCCACCGCCTTCTCGATCGCCTCTTGATCGAAACCCGAATGGCTACAGAACTTCGAATCCTCGGCCGCGATCACCGCGGCGACCATGTTGCGGTCGATCCGGGAAAGCGGCGTCCAGTCCCTGGTGAAGCCGTTTTCGTCGGCCACCATGGTGATCGTCAGCGGCACCGGCAGGAAGCGGTAGACTGCCGTGAAG
>CAYPFE010000166.1:0-1233 GCA_964409895.1 uncultured Novosphingobium sp. | reverse complement strand
GGCGACAGCGAATAATTGAGGTGTCAGGCAATCGTCAGGCTGCACGCAACGGAGGATTCACATGGCAGAACGCAGATTCGACGGTCGCGTCGCGGTGATCACCGGCGCGGGCAGAGGGCTCGGGCGGGAGCATGCTCTGCTGCTGGCGTCGAAGGGGGCCAGGGTGCTGGTCAACGACATTGGCGCGGCGATGTCGGGAGATGGCCGCGACGAGGGCCCGGCACGCGATGTGGTGTCCGAGATCGAAGCGGCTGGCGGCGAAGCGGTTGCCTGCCTGGAAAGCGTTGCAACGCCCGAGGGCGGCAAGGCGATTATCGAGGCGGCGCTGGACGCTTTCGGGCGGATCGACATCCTCATCCACAATGCCGGCAACGTCCGCTACGGTGCGCTCGCCGAGATTTCGTACGAGGATTTTCGCGGCGTGCTCGACGTCCACCTGCTGGGTGCGTTCCATGTCGTCAGGCCGGGGTTCGAGCTGATGTGCAAGGCGGGCTATGGCCGCATCGTGCTGACGGGTTCCATCGGCGGCATCTATTCGACGCCGGGTGTGGTCAACTACGCCATGTCGAAGTCGGGGATGATCGGGCTCAACAATATCGCCGCGATCGAAGGGGCGGAACACAATGTGAAGTCCAACATCGTCCTGCCCGGTTCGATCACCCGCATCGCCGAGCGCTATGACACTTCGTCCTATCCGCCGATGGGGCCGGAGAAGGTTTCTCCGCTTGTGGGATATCTGTGCCACGAAGACTGCGCTGTGACCGGCGAGATGTACGTCTCCATTGCCGGACGCATTGCCCGGGCCTTCATCAGCGAGACGCAAGGGCTCTACAGGCCGGACTGGAGCATCGACGATGTGGCGGACAATCTCGACGTGATCCGCGATCCATCGAATGCCTGGACGCTGCACCCGGCGGAAGGCGCCTACGCCGAACACATCGCCCGCAGCTTCGCCATGGCCGGAAGCGGAGAGGGGCCGAAGCTGCAGGATGGATCGGAACTGTGAGCCAGAGCAACCTGCTCAACCGCCAGTCCCGTTTACCCTGAGCCTGTCGAAGGGCTGCCTTCCTTCTGGTGTGGCGGACAAAGAAAAGGACAGTGCTTCGACGAGCTCAGCACGAACGGGACCGGGAAAGACCAGCGGTTGTCACCCCGCCGGCAGCAGCCTCTTGTCTCCGGCAATGCGCAGCATCGCCTTCTGCAGCTTCTCGAACGCGCGCACCTCGATCTGGC
>CAYPFE010000165.1:0-6877 GCA_964409895.1 uncultured Novosphingobium sp. | reverse complement strand
CGCGGCAGGTTTCGGACAGCGATGCCCGCGTTCTGATCCTGCGCGGCGCAGGCGACGATTTCTGCGTTGGGGCCGACCTCAAGGCCAGCAACCAGCCCGAAACTCCACCCACACTGGAAGAAATGGGCTCGATCCATCACGCGGCGACCTTGCTCCACACCATGCCGCAGGTGACGATCGCGGCGATCGACGGCGGCTGTGCGGGCGCTGGGTTAGGCTGGGCGGCTGCCTGCGATTTCCGGTTCTCCTCTTCCCGCGCGAAGTTCTCGACCGGCTTCCTCAACGTCGGGTTGACCACCGACATGGGGCTACCCTGGTCGCTGGTCCGCATCCTCGGCGGAGCGCAAGCCCGCGAATTGCTGTTCTTCCCCGACAAGCTCGACGCCGTCCGCGCCCTAGAAATCGGGCTGGTCACGCGGGTTTTCGATCACGAAGAGCTGCATCAGAGGGTCCGCGAACTCGCGGACGAGCTCTGCGTCCGCCCGCCGTTTGCGCTCAGGATGATGAAGGCAAACTGTGTTTCGGCCGACGAACTGTCGCTGCGCGAATTCATCGGCGTCGAAACCGCTCGGCAGCTCCACTGCACCAACCAGCCCGGTCTCGGTGATGTCATGGCTGCAAACTTCGCGAAATCGCGCAAGTCCTGACCGGATTTGATCCGGTGGCTGCACTGGTGTTCAGCCAGGCCCTTCCAGATAGTTTTCCATCCTGTGCTCGTCATACAACGAGCGATGTTCCACTTTTTCCAGGCCCGGAACGATCCTTCTGTCGAAATCAAAGAGCCAGCCCTCGATCTTCTCGGGATCTGGCTCATCGGCCTCGGCAACGGGCTGCAACGCGCGCGAAGCCTCTCGCAGCAGGCGGCGTTTCGATGTGAGCCGGCCACCCGCATAGCGTTCGTCGATCAGTCCAAGCTGCGT
Organism: uncultured Novosphingobium sp.; assembly: GCA_964409895.1. GTDB lineage: Bacteria > Pseudomonadota > Alphaproteobacteria > Sphingomonadales > Sphingomonadaceae > Novosphingobium. The sequence goes on along the minus strand of CAYPFE010000165.1, from coordinate 5,957 downwards.
ACGTGCGCCCGATATCAGTACCTGCGCTCCGGGCGTCTCGCCGCGACGCGCCAGCCAGGCCGCACCCGTTGCCGCATCGCGCACAAGCCCCACCTGCCCCGAAAGGGTCCGCGCTTCATCCTCGAGACCTTCGCAAGGTCCGATCGCGCGCACATAGGTAGCCAGCGCGTCCAGCACAGCCTGCGAAGGCTCGGCACCCGCAAACTCTTCGACGATCAGCCCGCGGAGGAAAGCTTCAAGCGCACCGCTATTGTCATCGCGAGATACATTCCCCGGCTCTGCCAGATTGGGAATCGGCTTCGGGTCGAAGCGGTGATTGGCACGTGCGAGGCTGAAAAAGCTTGAGCTGACATCTGCATTGCCCGGGCGGTCGGAGACCCCATCGAGGAAGAAATGGCGGTTTAACTGGCCATTCGAATGGCAACTCTCGCAACTGATGCTCGCGCGGGCAGCCTGTCCGCCCAGCAATTGCGGGGAATTGAACAGCGCCTTGCCAGTGCGAAGCTGCATCTTTTCGCTACCCGATGCGAGGCAAGTGGCAGGCTGGCGCGCCAGGGCTTCGAATTCCTGCCCCGGCGCTATCCAGACCAGTGCGCGCATTTCGCCAGCCGACGCGCCGATAACCACGCTCGCCAGAGCCAGCGCGGCGCAACCGTTCAGGAAGCGGATTGCGCAGCCTCCCTCAACCACCGGCGCAGCTCGTCGGCCTGCTGGCAACCAAACGCGCATAGGCGGTCAAGCTGCGCAAGATGATCCCGGGCGCCTGCGACATCGCCCATCTCGAGTTTCAACTCGCCGTAATATTCAAGTGCGCCAAGATGCTGTGGCGCCACGGCCAGCGCCATCTCGTACCAGCCGCGTGCAGCCTCGTAGCGCCTGAGCTTCCGGTTGGCGAAGCCGAGATAGGTGAGGATGTCGGGATGCGGTCCTGCGGACCACAGCGCCCCTTCCAGCTGGCCGATCGCCTCGGAATAACGGCCTTCATTGATGAGCGCGACGGCAGATACATAGGTTGCATCCACAGATTGCGCCGCTCCCGGCAAATCGAACGGTGCCTGGGCCTGGCTCGCGCCTTCATCCCCTGCGCCCGCCAATTCGGCAGTCACCGCCTTGACTGCGGCGCCGAGCTTGGCGGCATTGGCGCAGGTTGCTGCACATTCGGCCAGTTTACCGGTCAGCCATTCCTGCTCTTTGGCGGCCTTGTCCGGCTTACCCGTCCGGGCATAGGCGATTGCAAGATCGCGATGCGCCTCGACCAGGGAATCGTCGTATTTGACCGCCATTTCCAGAGGCCGCCGCGCGCGCTTGTAATTGCCTTCGCCGATGTAGCTCGCGCCGAGGAGATATTGCGCCGGCGCATGTTTGGGCACCACGTCCACCACACGCTTGAAGGCCTTGGTGGCGGCCTTGTAATCTTGGGCTTCGTAGGCCTCGACGTCGGTCTGGAATTCCTCCGCCGGATCGTATTGCGGGCCGCGTGCGCTTGGCATCGATCCGCCACCACCGCCGCCTCCGGCAGCAGACAAAGCGGGCTGCGCTGCTATCAGGCCAAGGCCAGCGGCCGCAGCCAGGGCACACATCTTCGCGTGATTGGTCACTCTGCTTCTCCCAATCACCCCCTCTCAGCCCTGGATACCATATGTCGGTTCAGGCTCCAACTTCAGACTGACGTGACATTCACCGGGATGCCCGAGAACCGCGGCATGAAGTTGATCGGCTCGAGCTTTTCGGAGAGCGAGACCAGCTGGCCGACATTAGCGCCGCCGTCGGCCTCCGGATTGCCGCTGCCGGTGAGCGGACCGAACATATGGGTCATCGAAACGACACCCCGCCGCAAGCGATCCTCGGCCTTGGCCAGCGTGTGGATGGTGCCGTACTCGCCAGCTATCGTCACCTCGGCACCCTCTTCGATACCGTCTCGCGCCATGTCCTCGGGGTTCATATGCGCCCAGTTGACGGGGTAGCGCCGCCGCGAACCCTTTGAATCGCGATAGGCGCCGTTGATCGCATGGAGGATGCGGCGGCATGTCAGGCGGTAGGCGAAGCCTTGCTCAGTGACCTCATCGGTGATTGCAGCAAGCTCTCTGGCAAGATCGGGCGGGCATAACTCCAACCGCCCTCCCTCGCCCGGAGAAGCCTGGACGAATTGCGGTTCCAGCTGAGGCCGCACGCCGCCGGGATTGGCCAGCAGCTCGTCGAACGGGACGGCGCTGTCGCGGGCAAGGAAGCGGCAGAGTTCCTCGGGATCGGGCTTGACCTGCATATCGAGCGGCAGGCCGTCGGGAATGTCCGCGAAATTGAGGCCGTAGTTCCAGAACTTGAAAGTCAGTGGCACGCCCATCTGGCCCGAGACGCCCCAGAAGAATTCCCAGTCGTGGATCGTACCCACGGGCTTTTCGACGACTGGACGCGTGTATTGAACGAATGGTTCGGCCCACAATGAATCGCCCGGTATCGTGATTTCGTGCCGCTCGAAGGGCTGGCTGGTCGCGATCACATAGTCGGACGCCCTGCCCGTCTCGTTCAGCCTGCAGTCGAGCGAGACCAGCAGGTCGAGCTGTTCGAAGGCCGGCTTCGCAAAGGCCGGATCGCCCATAGCCTGCAGCACATCGCCGCCGAAGTTGATCAGCACCCGGATGCGGTCGGGCGAGTCCGCGGTGATTTCACGGGCGAGCAGCGCGGTGGGCATTTCACCGACCAGCAATCCTGTATCCTCGCTGACGCATTTGGGCTCCTGTTCGAAGCTGCGAGCGGGAGAAACGGCCATTTCGAAGGCCTGACGCTGCTTCAGCGTGCCCGGATTGCGGATGCGATCGCCTTCGCGCCGAAAGCCGCCGCACAGCGCGCCTGCGGCCTCGATCATGTGGTCGGCGGTGTTGGAGTGCAGGCCGAAACTGGGGCCGGTACCGCTGCCTACCAGCACGCGACTCCCCTCACCCAGCCACCTTGCCGCCAGTTCGATCTGTTCGACAGGGACGTCGCACCTCTCCGCTGCCAGCTCCGGCGTGAATGGCGCGACGGCGGTGCGCAGCTCCTCCAGCCCGTGACACCAACGCGCCACGAAAGCGCCATCAAACGTCGCATCGCGCAGCAGCACGTGGACAATCGCGGCGAACAGCTCCGCGTCGTGCCCTGGCAGAGGCTGGATATGGAGGTCTGCATAGCGCGCGGTCTCCGTCCGACGCGGATCGACGATGATGATCCTTGCGCCCCGTTTCCTCGCATCCTCGAAGGCACGCGCGGGCGCCCCTGCTTCGGCGACGGCGAAGGGCGCGCCCTGATGGCTGACGAGAGGGTTGCCACCCGCCAGCAGAATCACGTCGGCATCGCGGATCGAATGCTTGCCGCTCGCCATCACGCCCATCCGGGCCATCGTCACCCAATGTGACGACTGGTCGATGGTCATGGAGGAGAAGAAGTTAGGCGTGCCAAGTGCCGCCACCCAGGCCCTCTCCATCAGTCCGCCGAGCACGCTGCGATAGGCTCCGGTGCCGTGATAGACCGCGACCGAGCGGGGCCCGTGCTCTGCAACGATTTCGGCAATCCGTTTGCCGATTTCGGCCATCGCTGCGTCGCTATCGACCGGGGCGAAGCTGCCATCCCGCTGCCGTTTCAGGCTCTCCGTCAGCCGGTCTTCCGCGCCGTTGCAGAAATCGATGGCGGCGAGGCCCTTGGGGCACATGTAGCCGCCCGCAGGCGCAACGCTGTCGTCAGGCCGGGCGCGGACCATGCGTCCGTCCTCGACATCGATCTCCATTGCGCATAGGGCGCCGCAGTTGCGGCAGAATGTCTTTACCGTTTCCATCATCGCGCGAGGGTAGCGCGATGCATGCGGCAGGGAAAGCGGCAGAACACGGGGGAGAAGCGGATTTGGCCAAAACCAAGCCAGCAGAACAGGATGATCACCTGCCCGCAAGGAACCTCATCGCCCATTCGCTGATCATGATCCCGATCGCCGGTGCACAGCTACCGCTCGGAACGTACGTTCCGACGATCTACGCCCAGCATTTTGGCATCTCGCTCTACGCGCTGAGCCTGATCTTCCTTGCCGAACGGATCTGGGGCACTGCCGCGGACCCGATCGTCGGCTGGCTGTGCGACCGGACGAAGAGTCGCTACGGCCGCCGCAAGGTGTGGATAGCGGCGGGAGCGGTGCTGTTCTTCATCTCCTATGGAATATTGTTCTTCCCGTTCGCCGGGATGAGCCCGCTGGTCATGACGGTGACGCTCGCCGTGCTGTTCTTCGCCTGGTCGATGATCGTGATCCCGTTCTACGCCTGGTCCGGAGAACTATCCAAGGGCTACCACGAGCGAACACGGGTCACGACCTATCAGACCGTGGTCTCCGCGATTTCGCTGATCGTAATCCTCGCACTGCCCGCATTGGTCGACTATTTCAGGCCGGAAGCCCTGCTGCTGAAACTCCACGTCATCGGCGCTGTGGTGCTGATACCGATGATCCCGATCATGATTTTCGGATTGCGGGCCTTTCCGGACAATTCGACGACGCCGGTGGTCAGGCAGAAGAAGGAAAAGACCGACTGGCGCGCCGTCCTGCGCGCGGTGACCGAGGAAAAGGCGACCTTCAAGATCATGCTCGCCGATTTTGCGATCCTGTTCGCGCAAGGCATTCGCGGCGGGTTCTTCCTGTTCTACGTGATCTTTGTCCTCGACATGCCGCGCCTTGCGGGCTTCATGTTCCTCTACCAGTTCGTCTTCGGCATTTTCGCAGCACCCATCTGGCAGGCCGTCTCGCGCCGGATCGGCAAGCATCGGGCGGTGATCGCCACCGAGCTGCTGCAGGCCGCGATCAACCTGCCACTCATCTTCCTCGGCGCGGGCCAATGGGTGCTCTTCCTGGTACTTGCGTCCGTGCAGGGACTGACCCAGGCGTCCGGTAACCTGATCCTGCGCGCGATGCTGGCCGACGTCGCCGACGAACATCGCCTGCGTACCGGCAACGACCGCACTGCCATGCTGTTTTCGGCCTTCAGCGTATCTGGCAAGGCCGGTGCGGCGCTGCCGCTGACAGTCGGCCTGCCGATCATAGCCTGGTACGGTTTCGACGCGACGGCGGCGAGCAACTCGGACGCGGGCCTGCTGGCGTTGGCCCTGGTCTTCGGCCTCGGCCCCTGCCTGGCCCACCTCGTCGCGGCACTGCTCATGCGCGGCTTCAACATCGACGAGGCGCGCCAGGCGGAAATCAGGGCCGAACTGGAAGCACGCGACGCGGTCGAGGCCGCCGCGAGCTAACCGAGCTTCCGCTCAGTCCCAGACCAGCGGCAGGTAGTCGACGCCGAAAGTCCGCCCGGTGTGATAGCGATAGGTCTCGCCTTCCTTGATGCGGATATTGTCGAAGCGCGAAAGGAATTCCTCGATCACCACCCGCAGCTCGCGCTTGGCGAGGTGGATGCCGAGGCAGTTGTGCACGCCGGTCCCGAAATTGATGTGGCGCGGCCTGCGGTCGATGTCCACTTCGTGCGGATTCTCGAACACCGCCGGATCACGGTCAGCGAGCGAGATCGCCAAATTCAGGTCTTCGCCTTTCTTCATTTCGACGCCGTGGAATGTCATGTCCTCACGCACGCAGCGATGGGTGATCACAACCGAGAACGCCCGGGAGAATTCCTCAATCGCCGCCGGAATGTCGCCTGGGTTGTCGCTCAACCGCTGTTGCAGTTCGGGATGCGTCGCAAGATGCCGCATGATCCAGCCCAGCGTTGAATAGACCGTGTCGAGTCCGCCGACATAGAGCACGTAATACATGCCCATTTTTTCGATATGGGTGAGGTCTCGCTCACCGTGTTTGGCGGTGGTGATCGCCCGGTTGAGATCGTTGGTCGGGTTCAAGGTCTGCCGTTCCTTGTGCTCAACGAGATAGTCGAAGATCGCCTTTGCCGCACCACCGCGCACCATCGGATCAGCTAGCTGGGGATCGATCGAGTAGCCCCCCGGCG
>CAYPFE010000164.1:0-6922 GCA_964409895.1 uncultured Novosphingobium sp. | reverse complement strand
AACCCCCGACCCCAACATTACGAATGTCGTGCTCTACCAGCTGAGCTACTGCGGCCTGCCATCGGGCAGGGGCGGCGTTTACAAAGACGGGGGGGCGGATGCAAACGCTTTTCCCCGGGATGTCTGCCCCGCCCTGTCAGGCGGGTTCGCTGACGGGTTGAGGCGCGTGTCCGGTCTGGCCTAACTGCGCCAGCAACGCCGCGACGCGCGCGCGATAGGCCGCGATCCCGTCGATCTTGACCGGCCCGTAACCCGCGACCAGCTCCGGCGCGGCGGCGAGTTCAACGGCAGCGTGCATCGCCTCTGCCGTCATGCGTGCGGCGGTATCGCGAATGAGCTCCCTGTATTCCTCGATCAGCGCGCGCTCCAGCTTGCGCTCCGCTGTGTAGCCGAAGATGTCGAGAGCTCCGCCGCGCAGGCCCTTGAGCTTCGCCAGCAGACGGAATAGCGGGAAGGCGAGCCAGCCGGGGAAGGCGATCTTCTTCGGCCTGCCGGTGCGCTGGTCCTTGCGGAAGGCGAGCAGCGGCGGGGCAAGGTGGACCTTGAGGCGGACTTTGCCAGCGAAGGTTTCGCGCAGCGACGCCATATAGGCGGGATCGGTATAGAGCCGCGCGACTTCGTATTCGTCCTTGTAAGCCATCAGCTTGCCAAGGCCCGCAGCGACTTCGGCCATGAAGGCATCGCAACCGCCAAGGCCACGCTGCTCCAAAACGCCGGCGATTTCGTCGAGAAAGCCCGTGTAGCGCGCCGCATAGGCGGCATCCTGATACTTCGCCAGCTGCGCCGCACGGCTTTCGCGCAGGTCGGCGTAGCTGCGCGGGAAGGCTTGCTCGTGCGCCGGTTCGTCGGCCAGCGCGAACAGGTCCTCGGCGCTGTGCGCCGCCAGCCGCCCGAGCCCCAGCGCGTTGAGATTGGCCTGCGCCGCGACGCCGTTCAACCTGATCGCTTCCTCGATCGATTCCAGCGAGACCGGAAGCAGGCCCTTTTGTGCCGCAAAACCGACCATCATCAGATTGGTAAAGATCGAATCGCCCAGCAGCCGCGTCGCCAGTGACCCTGCGCGGATCGAGGCGATGTTCTCCGGTGAGACGCGTTTGCCGATCGCCGCAAGGAAGCGCGTGGCCGTCAGGTCGAGATCGCGGTTGCGCTGGAACTCGCCGGTGGGGACCACGTCCTCGTTGGCGAGCATCTGCGTGTCGGGGCGGGCGAGCGACAGTGTCTCGGGCGCGGATCCAATGACAAGGTCGCAGGCGATGATGACGTCGGCCTGGCCTGTTCCCAGCCGCGCCGAGGGAATTGCGTCGGTGCCGGCACCGATGCGGATGTGGCTGGTAACCGCCCCGCCCTTCTGCGCCATGCCGGTCATGTCCAGCACCTTGGCGGCCTTGCCCTCCATGTTGGCCGCCATGGCGAGGATCGCGCCGACCGTGAGCACGCCGGTGCCGCCGATGCCGGTGACGAGGATGGCGCTTGGCCTGCCTGACACGTCGAGCACTTGCGGATCGGGCAGCGCTGCAAGCTTCGCCGCAAGTGCGGCATCGTCGAAGCTGCGCTTCGCCAGCACCCCGCCCTCGACTTCGGCGAAGCTCGGACAGAAGCCCTTGATGCAGCTGTAGTCCTTGTTGCAGGTCGACTGGTCGATGGCGCGCTTGCGGCCGAATTCGGTCTCGACCGGGGTGACGGAGAGGCAATTCGACTGCACCGAGCAATCGCCGCAGCCCTCGCACACGGCGGTGTTGATGAAAATCCGCTTGGCCGGGTCGGGATAGGCCCCGCGTTTCCTGCGGCGGCGCTTTTCGTTGGCGCAGGTCTGCTCGTAGACGATCGCCGAGGTGCCTTGTAGTTCGCGCAACTTGCGCTGCAGCGCGTCCAGCTCGTCGCGGTGATGGATGGTGACGCCGGACGGCAGCTCGCTTATCGAAAACCTCGAGGGGTCCTCGCTCACCAGCAGCACCGGCGAGACCCCTTCGGCGACCAGCTCGCGGATGATCTGTTGCGGGGTGAGCGCGCCTTCAGCCGGCTGGCCGCCGGTCATCGCAACGGCGTCGTTGTAGAGGATCTTGAAGGTGACGTTGCTCTTGGCCGCGACCGAAGCGCGGATCGAGAGCAGGCCGGAATGGGTGTAGGTGCCGTCGCCAAGGTTCTGGAACATGTGCGGCGTTTCGACGAAGCTTTGCGCCGCCACCCAGGGCATGCCTTCCTGGCCCATGCTGACGGTCTGCATGGTGTTGCGCTCGGGCATGAAGTGGGCAAGCCCATGGCAGCCGGTCGCGCCCATCGCGGTGCTGCCCTCCGGTACCACGGTCGATGTGTTGTGCGGACATCCCGAACAGAAATAGGCGCCGCGGATGGCGGTGAGCGACAGGCTCTTTGCTTCGCCTTCGAGATCGAGCAGCGCCTGGTTGCGCGCGCGTGCATCGTCGGTGAGGATGCCGAGCGCTTCCAGCCGCCGGGTGAGCGCGCGGCGCACCGTGCCCGGATCGAGCACGCCGATTTCGGAGAGCAGCACCTTGCCGTCCGGCTCGTGCTTGCCGGTGATGGCGGGCGCGTTGGCACTGCCATAGAAGATATGCGCCAGCTGCTCCTCGATGACGGGCCGCTTTTCCTCGACCACGAAGAGTTCCCGGCTGCCCCCGCAGGCTTCGCGGGCAAATGCCTTGTCGAGCGGCCAGACCAGGCCGAGCTTGACCACGCGCAATCCGATCGCCTTGCGTTGCTCGTCACCCAGCCCGAGATCGGCCAGCGCCTGGCAGACGTCCAGCCAGGCCTTGCCGGCAGTCACGATCGTGAGACGGCGCTCCGGCGCATCGTGGCTCACCCGATCAAGCGGGTTCAAGGCGGCGAATTGCGGCACCACCGGCAGGCGCTGTTCGATCACCGCCTGCTCCTGCGCCAGCGCGGACATGGCGATCTTCAGGTTCGGATCGAAGCCGGGCGCTCGTTCGGGCATGGTAATGGCGAATTGATGACCCGGTAGTGTCACCGTCGTGGTCAGGTCGAGCGTGTCGGTCACCGCCTTCACCGCGACGTAGAGCCCGCTGGCGCGCGACAGCGCCCAGCCGAGCTGGCCCATCGACAGCAGCTCGTCGGTGGTGGCCGGATAAAGCATCGGCACCATCGCCGTCATCATCACATGCTCGGACTGGTGCGCGGTGAGCGAGCTCTTGGCGGCATGGTCGTCGCCGCACAGCAGCAGCGCGCCGCCATTCTTGTGCGTGCCTTCGAAATTGGCCGCCTTGATCGCCTCACAGGCGCGCTCGACGCCGACGCCCTTGGCATACCACAGCGCGAAAACGCCATCGACGCGCGGCTTGCCGTACCAGCCGAGCTGCTGAGTGCCGCGCAGCGATGTTGCGGCGAGATCCTCGTTGAGGCCGGGTTCGAAGCGGATGTCGTGTTCCGTCAGCAGTTTCTCCGAGGCCCACAGCTGCGCATCCAGCGTGGTGATCGGCGAGCCGCGATAGCCCGAGACATAGCCCGCCGTCGCCAGCCCCGCCGCCCGGTCGCGCCGCGACTGGTCGAGCAGCAGCCGCACGACGCCCTGCAGGCTCGACAGCATTACCTGTCCGCCTTCTTGCGTGTATTTGTCGCTGAGCGTGACGACTGTCTTGGTCACTTCGTCCCCGGCATTGCTTATGTCTGGCTGAGGCTTTCCAGATGTAGGACGGCTATGCAAGTTCGCTGCGCGATTGCGCAGCACCGGTCAATTGCGCTTTCCGCCGGGCTCGCGCCTGAATCGCTTGCATTCGCAGTGCCACTGTCGAAGATGGGAGCCATTCAATGCATCCGGCAAGAGAGGTTTGAGAGGATGGCGACAAAGGTGATGGAGGGTGTGCGCATCCTCGAAGTGGCGCAGTACACATTCGTTCCGGCGGCTGGCGCAGTGCTGGCCGACTGGGGCGCAGAAGTGATCAAGATCGAGCATCCGGTGACCGGTGACGCCCAGCGCGGGCTGATCCGCGTCGGCTCGATGCCGCTCGATCCCGAGCGCAACACGGTGATGGAACATCCCAACCGCGGCAAGATCAGCGTTGGTGTCGACATCTACAAGCCCGAGGGGCTCGACCTCATCTACCGTATCGCCAAGACGGCGGACGTATTCCTTACCAACTTTCTCCCGCGCGCCCGGCAGAAGCTGAAGATCGACATCGAGCACATCCGCGCGGTCAATCCCGACATCATCTACGCGCGCGGCAGCGCCCATGGCGACAAGGGACCGGAGCGCGACGTCGGCGGCTATGACGGCACTGCCTTCTGGACGCGCGGAGGCATCGGCTATGCGCTGACGCCCGAGGAACTGCCCGGCATCATGTCGCAGGGCATTCCTGCATTCGGCGACACCATCGGCGGTACTTTCATCGCCGGCGGCATCGCCGGCGCACTGTTCCACCGCGAGCGCACCGGCAAGACCTCCGAACTCGACGTCTCGCTGATGAGCACGGCGTCATGGGCCTATGGTTCGAGCCTCGCGATGAACATGGAATATGGCGTCCAAATCCGCTCGCCCTATCCGCGTTCGGGCGCGACGCCGGGCAATCCCTTCATGGGCAATTTCCTGACGTCGGACGGAGGCACCATCAACCTGTGCCACCTCGCGCCCGGCGCCTATATCCGCGACACCTTCGAACATCTCGGCAGGCCGGACCTTGCCGACGACCCGCGTTTCTCGACCGTCGAGGCGCTGATGGAGAACTGGGAGCCGGGCGGCGAGATCATCGCCGAGATCATTGCGTCGAAACCTTTCGCCTATTGGCGAGATCACCTCAAGACGCTGAAGGGCCAATGGGCGCCGGCGCAGAGCGGTGCGGACCTGTGCGCCGACGAACAGGCGCTCGCCAACGACATGATCTTCGAGGTCGAAGGCGCCGGCGGCAAGCCGATGCGGCTGATCCGCAGTCCCGTCCAATACAACCACGAGCCGCTGGAAACGACCCGTGCTCCGCAGCCATCCGAACACACCGAGACCTTCCTGATGGACTTCGGGCTCGAGTGGGACGAGATCGAGAAACTGAAAGCAAGCGGCGCGATTGCCTAGGGAGAGAAAGATGACACAGCTCAACGACTACAAGGACAAGTATCACTGCATCAACTTCAGCAGGGACGATGCCGGCGTGCTGGAAATGGTGATGCACACGCGTGGCGGGCCGGCGGTGTGGGGGACTTCGCTGAAGAGCCTGCACACCGAACTCGGCCACGCCTTCCGCGATGTCGCCAATGACGACGAGAACCGTATCGTCATCCTCACCGGCACCGGCGACAGCTTCATCGCGGCGATGGACCCGGAAGAGAATTTCCACGAGGAAAGCCTCGCCCACATGTGGATCCGCATCCACGAAGAGGGGCTGGCGCTGCTCAACAACCTGCTGGCGATCCCGGTGCCGATGATCGCCGCGGTTAACGGCCCGGCTCTGATCCATGCCGAGCTCGCCGCCCTGTGCGACATCGTGCTCGCCACGCCCCATGCCGAATTCGCCGACCTCGCCCATGTGCCGGGAGGCGCGATCCCGGGCGACGGCGTGCATGTCATCTGGCCGATGCTGCTCGGCCCCAATCGCGGGCGCTATTTCCTGCTGACCGGCGAGCGGATTCCGGCGGAGGAAGCACGCCAGATCGGCGTGGTCGGAGAAGTCGTCGCGGCGGACGGCCTGATGGACCGCGCCCGCGAGCTCGCAGCCCAGCTTGCAGCCAAGCCGACTGTGCTGCTGCGCCACACCCGCACGATCCTGACCAAAGATCTCAGGCGCAAGATGCTCGACGAACTGCCGAGCGGGCTGGCGCACGAGGGTCTGACCATGATCCTGCCGCAACCATAGATCGAAAATCGAACAGGTCCTCGCAAATCCGTCCGTCCTGAGCTAGTCGAAGGACTGCTTGATTCTTCGACGCAGAATGCAGGGAAGGACAGCCCTTCGACAAGCTCAGGGCCCACGGGTCCGGGGTAAATTCGGTTCGAATCTTTACCGCACGACGGGATTGGGCATCGGCGCTTCCACACGCGACAGCCGGTTGGTGTCGCGATGGTGGAAGGGTTCGTCCTGGCCCTTGATCTGCATCACCGTGTCCTCGTCGTAGGACCATGTACCGTCGTCGTGGACGGTGACGGTAATGGTGAATGCGTCGGTGCGGAAGTTGGCATCCAGCCAGGGATTGGAACAGATGCCCGATTCCGTATTCCCGCGCGTGGCAGTGAGAGTGAACTCTCTGGCATCCGCCCTGGCCTTGCCGCTCGCCAGCACCGTCTGCCCACGCGGGATCGTCAGCGTGTGCATCACCGTTTCCGTCGCAGGCTCCCACATCCAGTAGCCGACCTGCTCGTGAAAGGTCTTCACCTTGTCGGGCTTGGTGATGTGGGTGTGATAGCGCAGCGCATAGATCAGCTGCGGCCCGTTATCGACCGGATCGACCGGCTGCAGCGACATCCGCTCCCAGAACGCTTGGCTGCGCGGTCCTTCGGCCTTCGGCGCAATATCGACGCCGCCCATGCCCTCCCACACGCCTGCAAGCGGCGCGAGAGGTCCAAGATTGGCAAGCGTGTCGGGATCCATGTCGGCGGGCTCGGCATAGATATCGTCGGAATAGGCTGCCATGATTGCTCCTGGGGTTGCTTCAAGCCCTCTGCAGCCACCATCTGGGCGGCGCATTGCGGGAAATCAACCGGCCGGGACCGGGACCTCAGCCGAGATAGCTCGCGAGCTTCGGCACTTCGGCGAGCGCGCGCAATGCATCGTTGAGATGGGTGCACCCCCTGGTGCCGCGCAATTGCGCCAGCACCTCGTCGCGGATTTCGTCGATCCGCGAGCCGACGAGCTTCTGGGCGTTGTGCACCGCGCCCGGGCATTCCGAAAACGGCAGGATATGCGGTTTCGGCTCAAGCGACAGGATTTCCAGCGTCTCCGGATCAGCGGTCACTTCAAGGTCGTAT
>CAYPFE010000163.1:0-6946 GCA_964409895.1 uncultured Novosphingobium sp. | reverse complement strand
ATCCGCGTCAACGCCATTGCTCCCGACATAACGGCGGTTCCCCGGCTCGTGGAACAGGTTCCCGGCACCGAGGATGAAGCCTTTGCGATGTTCGACGCCATGGCCAAAGGCGAAGGCGTGCCGCTTCAGCGCTTCGGGCGCCCCCACGAACTCGCCCGGCCGCTGCTGTTCCTGCTCTCCGACATGTCGAGCTACATGACCGGCCAGTGCCTCGTGATCGACGGCGGGACGATGGTCAAATTCCCGCACCAGACGGGGGGCAAGAAGCCATGAATGTCCTCGTCGAAGACAGCGAACGCGGCGTCACCATGGACGCGATTGTCGAGGGCGAAGGGCCGGATGTCGTGCTGATCGCCTCTGCCCTTCGCGGTGCGGGGGATTTCGCCCTGCTGCAACAGGACCTCGCCAAAGCGGGGTACCGCTCCATCGCGATCCACATGCGCGGAGCAGGCCGCAGCCGAGGGCCCGACGGGGATTTCGACCTTCGCGATATCGCCCGCGACGTGGCAGGCGTGATCGCCGAGCTTTGCGACGGCCCGGTCCATCTCGTGGGGCATGCGCTGGGCAATATCATCGCACGAGGCACGGCGAGCTTCCACCCCGACATGGTGCGCAGCGTTTCCGTCATGCCCTGCGGCGGACACGACCTCGGAAAGTATCCGGTTTCCGACGAGGTCATCCAGGCGATGGGACGCTGCCACGACGAAAGCCTGAGCGCCGACGAACGCTGCGAGGCGCTGAGCATCGCCTTCTTCGCGCCCGGAAACGATCCGTCCTGCTGGCTGGATGACTGGTGGCCTGAGTCGACGATCGTCAGCACCGCCGCTCTAAGCAACAATCCCGATGAATGGTGGCAAGCCGGCGGCAAACCCATGCTGATCCTGCAACCGCTCGAAGACGCGATGTCGCCGCGCGAATCCGGCCTCGCCTCGGTGAAAGCGCTGGGCACGCAGGCTAGCTACGCGGAGATACCCCATTGCGGCCACGCTATCCTGCCGGAACAGCCGGAGCTGATAGCAAGATCGGTGATCGCTTTCCTGAACGAACAGGAAGCGGCCGGAGAGGAATAGAGGGAGAGGAACGATGGCGACCCAGACTGCAGAGCAATCCGCACGCGACAAGATGCTCGAGAACATGCCCTGGCTGATTTCCGCTGACGATCATGTGACCGAGCCGCCCGACCTGTGGACCTCTCGCCTGCCCAGCAAGTTGATTGAACGCGGACCGCAAGTGAAGCGCGACAAGATCCTCGCCGGCGCCGATGCACGCGAGGGCAAGACGCAATACGGCCACCCGGACGGCAAATACGGCGACTACTGGATCTTCGACGGCAAGCCGACTGCCGGTTACCTGATGCCGATCACCCACGCCGTCGGCTTCGACGATAAGAAGATCGGCACCACTCCCCTCACCTATGACGAGATTCATCCCGGCTCCTGGATCAAGAAGGACCGCCTCGCCGACATGACCGCCAACCATGTCGAGGCATCGCTGTGTTTCTGCAATGCCGTCTCGGGCTATGCCGGCCAGGCCTTCTTCAAGCACCCGGACAAGGAACTCGCGCTGGCCTGCATCCAGGCCTACAACGACTGGATGATCGACGACTGGTGCGCCGGTGACGGATACGGCCGCCTGATCCCGATGATCATCCTGCCGCTCTGGGACCCGCAGCTTTGCGCCAAGGAGGTCTACCGCTGCGCCGGCAAGGGCGGCATCGCGGCAAGCTTCCTTGAAAATCCGCACGAATACGATTTGCCGACAGTCTACAGTCGCGACTGGGACCCGCTGTTTCAGGCCTGCAACGACACCAACACCAACCTCAGCATGCATATCGGCTCGGGCCCGCGCATTCCGACGACGTCAAAGGATGCGCCCTACATGATGACATCGATCATCATGTTCATCGATTGCATGACTTCGGCGCTGGATTTCCTGCTTGCCGGCATCTTCGAACGCTATCCCAACCTCAAGATCGCCTATTCCGAGGGGCAGATCGGCTGGCTGCCCTATGCGGTCAGGCGCGCGGACAAGGTCTGGCTTGCCAAGGACAAGGAGGGCCACGGCTATCAGCGCACGAAGAACCCGCCGAGCAGCTATGTCGCAGGCCACATCTACGGCTGCATCTTCGATGACGACACCGCGCTGATCTGCCGCGACCTGATCGGCATGGACCAGATCATGATGGAGGTGGATTATCCCCACTCCGCCTGCTCCTATCCCAACGTCGTCGAAGTGGCGACGGGTCTGGCAGACGTCGCCGGGCTCAACGACGAGGAACGCTACAAATTCTTCCGGGGCAACGCGATCCAGGCCTATGGGCTGGAACGGATCGGCATCACGAAATGAAGAGCCGCTCCATCGCGGACAGGGGGTAAATTGCATGATCGAAGAGGCTGATTTCGTCGTTTGCGGCGGCGGCAGCGCGGGCTGCGTGATGGCAGCACGGCTTTCCGAAGACCCGGACAAGCGTGTCGTCCTGCTGGAAGTCGGCGACAACAACGAGCGCCTGCTGGTTGACGTTCCCGCCGGCCTTTCAAAGGTCGTCGCGAGTCCTGAAACCAACTGGATGTACTTCACCGAACCCGACCCGAGCCAGAATGACCGCCGGGTGTTCTGGTCCTCCGGACGGGGGCTCGGCGGAGGCTCGCGGATCAACGGCATGGTCTATATCCGTGGCACCACCTACGACTATGACCACTGGGCCAGGGAACTGGGCTGTACCGGCTGGAGCTGGGACGAAGTCCTGCCCTACTTCAAGAAGTCGGAGGATTTCGACGGGCCGGACGGTCCGTCGCACGGCAAGGGCGGACCGCTCGGCGTATCGCAACTCCGCGCCATGCATCCGCTTGCCTACGCCTTCATGGACGCCTGCCGGGAAGTCGGCATGAAGCAGGTCGAGGAATATTGCGAAGGCGATATCGACGGGACCTTCGTCAACTACGCGACGCAAAGGAACGGCAGGCGCTGCAGCGCGGCGGAAGGCTTCCTGAAGCCCGTGATGCACAGGCCCAACCTGCAGGTGATCACCGGGGCGATGGTCGACAAAATCCTGTTCGAGGGAAATCGAGCGGTTGGCGTGCGTTTCCTCTACAACGGCAAACCGCGCGACATCAGGGTCAACGGCGAGGTCATCCTCTCGGCCGGCACCATCCAGACGCCGCCAATCCTGATGCGCTCTGGCGTTGGGCCGGGCGCGCATCTGCAGGAGAAGGGGATCGACGTCGTCGCCGCGCGCGCGCAGGTCGGCAAGAACCTCCACGAGCACCCCAGCCTGCCCAACTCGCGGCTGGTTGACGAGCCGTCCTACAATGTACGGCCTACTCCCTGGATCGCCGCGCGCGAGGGGCTCAAATACCTGCTGACCCGGCGCGGCTGGCTCGCGACCTGCGCGGTCCATGCCATGGCCCATGTCCGCTCAGATCCGGAGCTGCAGTATCCCGACATCAAGTACCAGATGCTGCCTTTCTGGAATGACATCGCGGCAAGGGGATATTTCGGCGAGGAAGCCGGCGTTCCCGATGCAAGCATATGTCATGGCATCACTATCGGCGTGAACCTGATGACCCCGAACAGCCGGGGGCAGATACTGCTCCATGACAGCAATCCAGAGAACCGTCCCAGGATCGACTTTCTTATCTACGACGATCCCGCCGATCTCGAACGCATGCGCAAGGGGCTGCAATTCGCCAACCGGATCTTCGAGGCACCTGCCCTTGCCAAACACGTCAAGGGAACGGCAAGCCCGCCCAATCCGCACCAGAGCGACGAGGAATGGGACGATCAGCTGCGCGCCTGCAGCGCCACCGGCCTGCACCCGGTCGGCACCTGCAGGATGGGCAACGACCCGGACGCGGTCGTCGACACGCAACTGCGCGTGAACGGCGTCGAACGCGTGCGCATCGCCGATTGCTCGATCATCCCGCTGCTGCCTTCGGCCAACACCAATGCGCCCGCGATCATGATCGGCGAGCGTTGTGCCGATTTCGTGCGCGGGAACCGGCGCTGATGCCCGAGGCGCAGAGCTTCGTTACACGCGACAGCTGCACCCTGCGCTACTGGCTCCGCGGCGAAGGTCCGTTGGTCACCCTGACCCCTGGAGGCCGCGAGGCCGGAGAAGCAGTATCGGCTCTGGCCGATAGCCTGGCCGTGCGCTGCACGGTGCTCACCTGGGACCGCCGCAATGCCGGAGGCGCAGACGTCTGGTTCGGCGGCGACGCCGAAGCCGAAGTGTGGGCCGACGACCTGTCTGACCTCATCGCTCATCTCGGCATGGGGCCGGCATGGATCGCAGGCGGATCGGCTGGATGCCGCACTTCGGTCCTGTCGGCGGTCCGCCATCCGGAAACGGCGCGCGGGTTGCTGCTGTGGTCTGCTTCCGGCGGGCCATACAGCTGCCAGTTCCTCGGCTTCAGCTACCACGTGCCCTACATCATGGCCGCCGAGGCAGCAGGCATGGAGGCGGTCTGCAACACTCCGTTCTTTGCCGACCGGATCGCCGACAATCCCGGCAATCGCAAAAGGCTGATGGCGCTCGATCCGGTCGAGTTCGCATCGCAGATGAAGCGCTGGAACGAAGCATTCTACTTCAAACCCGACCAGACGCTGGCAGGTGTGCCGGATGAAGCGTTGAGCAAGATCGACATGCCGGTGCTGATCGTCGCCGGTAACGACGACGTCCACCCGCCTGCGGTTTCGGACGCTGTCGCACGGCTGGTTCCGGGCGCGACCCACATCGCGTCCCCCTGGTCGAACGATCAGTGGCTCGACATGTTCACTGGCCGCAAGCCGGGCGGCTCTGTGTTCAACCTCTACCCGCTGCTGGTCCCTGCCCTGCTCGACTTCATCGGACGTCATTCGTGACCACGGCGCGGGCCGAATGGGCGGCGATGTGGCCGCTCCCGCTGGTCTCGATGCTCGGCTATATCGGCGGCGCCAGCTTTGCCTATTCGAGCGGCGTGTTCATGCAGGAGCTGACCGCCGAGTTCGGCTGGTCGCGCGCGCAATTCTCGCTGGCATTCACGATTCATTCAATCGTCGCCCTCGTCATGGCTCCCGTGATCGGACGGTTGATCGACCGGATCGGCCCGAGGAAAATGGCGCTCATCGGCATCATCCCGTTCATGTGCGGCCTGTCGCTGTTCGGGCTGGCCAACGGTTCGATCTGGCAATGGTATGCGATCGCCTTCGTACAGGCCTTGCTCGCTTCGTTGATTGGTGGCGCGGTGTGGGTCAAGGCGGTGGTCACCCGCTTCAATGCGTCGCGGGGGCTGGCGCTGGCGACGGTACTGGCAGGCTCGGGTGTCGCGACGACGGTGTGGCCGGTAGTCGCCGCATTCTACATTTCCCAGGTCGGCTGGCGGCTGTCCTATCCCGCCATGGCGCTCAGCTGGGGCATCGTGATGCTTCCGCTCGCCTGGCTGTTCTTCGCCGACGCGGTCAGGACAGATGAAGAGAGCGGGACCGGCGCAAAGGCGGTTCCCCTGCGCGAATTGAGGCATGTGTTCCTGTCCCGCGCATTCATCAGCCTGGCGTTGGCAGGAGCGATCTTCTCGGCGCTTACACTCGGCCTGCTGCTGCACCTGGTTCCCATATTCAGGGGAGCGGGAATCGGCATGACGAGCGCCGCGGGTATCGCCGGCCTCACCGGCATCTTCGCCATCGTCGGCCGCCTCAGCACCGGCTTGCTGCTCGATCTGCTGCCGACACGTCCTCTGGCCGTCGCAATTTTCCTGCTCCCCATCGCGATCAGCGCGCTGCTCTGGAATTTCGGCGGCTCGATCTATCTTGCGATCGCCGCGGTGGTGATCCTGGGCTTCGTGTCCGGAGCCGATGGCGACATCGTCGCCTATATCGTATCGAGAGGCTTCGAGCCCGGCGTGTTCGCCACCACCTACTCGATGATGATCGCGATCCTGTCGATCAGTTCGAGCATCGGCCCGGTCCTCTCCGGAGGCATCTTCGACCTAACAGGCTCCTATCAGGGTTACTTCCTGGCGATGATCCCCATGGCGCTGGCCGCCGCCTTGCTGGTCGGCACGATGCCGCTCACCAGAGCAGGGAGCGAATAAGACCGAATCCGAAGTGCAAAACCCCCTCGCCTTGAGCAAGCATTTGGTTCATAATTCCGACAACGAACAAGGAGAGATGCAATGTCAGTAGCGGAACTCGAACGGCACAACGCGAAGAACGATCCGAACGGCAGGTACCGCATCGTCGATGCCGACCAGCACGTCGATCCGCCGCACACCTTCTGGCAGGATTACCTGCCCGCCCACCTGCGCGACCTGGCGCCGACCATCGAGGAAGGCGACGAGCACGACTGGGTGGTCTTCGAAGGCAACAAGCGTCCGCTGAACCTGCTGTCCTTCCTTGCCGGCAAGGAAGAGATCAACTTTAAGCAGAAAGGCAAGCTTGCCGACCTGCGAAGCGCGATGTCCGCCAGCAAGCGGCTCTCAGACATGGACGACGACAATATCGACTGCGCCGTGCTGTTCGGTGGCGGTCCCCTGCCCACCCGCAACAGCGAACTTCTGATCGAAAGCTATCGCGCCTATAACCGCTGGCTCGCCGATTTCTGCGCCGAAGCGCCGGACCGCTTCAGGGGCGTTGCCTATCTGCCGATGCGCGATGTCGATGAATCGATCGGCTTCCTGCAGGAAATCGCCAAGCTCGGCTTCCGTTCGATCAACATCCCCGCCTACCCGCAAGCTGCCGACGGCGTGAAGACGTCTGCCGGCATCAAGAACATGAGCGACTCGCAAGTCGCCGCGCTGACAGGAGATCCCAGCAGCCAGCGGGCGTACTGGCACAAGGAGTTCGAACCCTTCTGGGCCGAAGTCTGCGACCTCGACATCACCTGCACCATGCATCTGGGAGGCCGGATTACGCGCTTTGGCGAGAACGATCACTGCCTGCCCGATCACCTGATGTCGAAACCCGCCATGGC
>CAYPFE010000162.1:0-7016 GCA_964409895.1 uncultured Novosphingobium sp. | reverse complement strand
CTGCCGCCTGCCTCGACGATTTCGCGCACGACGCCTTCCGCTCCATCCAGCGCGACATCGCCCAGCACGACATGGGCGCCCTCGGCAGCGAAGCGCCGCGCCAGCCCGCCGCCGATCCCGCCGCCACCCGCGACGAGGATGCACTTTCCTTCAAGTCGGTTCATTCATGCCTCTCCGCAAGGCCGTGTTGGCTCTAGAGCGCCGCGACGGTGCGGAAATTCTCCAGCAGGTGGACGCCGTCCGCGCCCGCCATCATTTCCGGAACGGTGCTGTCGCGTCTGGCCAGGATCACGTCGTCCTTTACGAGCGTCTTGCCGCCGACCTCGACCGAGCCGTCCATCACCAGCGCTGCATACCAGTCACCGCGCCGGGTTTCAGCGATACTCTCGCCTGCCGCAAGCCGCGTGTCGCGCATGACACCGCGGTTGGGATCGTCGCTCTCGCCGAATTCCCAGCTCCAGCCTGGTGCGAGCTTCGACTTCCACATGCCCTCGGCACCTTCGAGGGAAAGGCTGGAATGGCCTTCGTTGCGCTTGTTGACGCCTTCGCGCGGCTTGATGACGTGATTGCCCCAGCGTAGCGTCGGATGATCCTCGTATTCCGGCCCATAGCCGCCCGGCGACAGCGCGAGGTCACCAAATATTTCGAGCAGGCGGCAACCCATCGTTCCTACGACCAGCGGACCGTATTCGATCGAAGGTGCGGCGACGAAGACGTCGCCAGCTTCCATGTACCAGTCGCCGATCATGCACTTGCCCTCGACGATGAGCACAACCGTCCAGCAATCGTGCCAGTGCATCGGCCAGATCTGGTTGGGGGGCATGCGGATATCGGGCAGGGCATAGATGAAGTCCTCCTGCTCGTCGCCGAGCATGACGATCTCGCTCCACACC
The DNA here is from genome assembly GCA_964409895.1 of uncultured Novosphingobium sp. GTDB lineage: Bacteria > Pseudomonadota > Alphaproteobacteria > Sphingomonadales > Sphingomonadaceae > Novosphingobium. Next base: position 6,123 of record CAYPFE010000162.1, on the reverse strand, counting down.
TGACCGCCCGGAATGTCGTTCATCACGATATTGTCCGGCCCGAGTTTTCCACCGGGATAGAGGCTGCGCTTGATCACGCCGGGGGCGATGTCCTCGACCTTGTAAGGGCCATCGGGGACCATGGAACGGACTGGGGCATTCATCGGCAACTCTCCTGAAGTCTCGCGCCTTTTGATGGCGCTTTGATGGCGTTTTGGTGTCGCTGTCCGGATCAGGCAGCCTTGGCCTTCCTGACGGGCTTGAGTTCGGAATACTCGCCTGGTTTCACACCCTTGATGACGATTCTCTGCATCTGGCGTGATGTTTCGTAGTCCGGGACGGCGAAATGGTGGGTCGCACGATTATCCCATATGCACATGTCGCCCTCGGTCCATTTCCAGCGCATCGTGTAATGCGGCCGGGCCATGTGCTGGAACAGATAGGTCAGCACCATCTTGCTCGCCACCTTGTCGAGTTCCACGATCCGCGTGGTGAAACATTCGCTGACATACAAGGACTTGCGGCCGGATTCGGGATGGGTGATCACCACCGGGTGAACCTGCTCCATGGCGTTGCGCTGCGAATAACCCTCGTAGAAAGCCGAGGCATACTGGCCCATGCGGTCGATCGTGTCCTGGAAGGAATGGATCGCGGTCAGCCCGTCGAGCATGCGCTTCATCGGCTCGTCGAGATCGTCCCACGCCGCCGTCGTGCTCGCCCAGCAGGTGTCGCCGCCGAACTCGGGCACATGCGCCGCGCGCAGTCCCGTGGCGATCGGCGGGGCCGCAAGCGAGGTGGTATCGGCATGCCAGGTCGCCGTGGCAAAGCGCGTGGCGACAAGGTCGCCTGTTTGAACGTCAGCCGCCGTATCCTCGTCGGTGCCGGTCGACTCTTCCTTCCACGGCTGGCCGAAATACTCCATGAACCGCCAGTACTGGTCCATGTCGATGTCCTGCTCGCGGAAGAAGATCACGCCATGGTCGAGAATCGCCTGGCGCAGCAGTTCGACCACCTCGTCCGACAGCGGGTTCCTGACGTCCACGCCATTGACCACCGCGCCGATATTGGTCGTGATCCGCTCCAGGGTGATATTGCCACTCATTGCACTCTCCATTCGTCAAACCAGCGGGGCCTGCTCAACCCATCCTGACCTGTTCTGTTTCCGTCGTCACTAGCATGACATCGATCAATCGCGAGAGGAAAAGTCGCAGGCGCTATTGCAACAACCAATATGCATTGCCTCTCCGGCCCGGACCGCGCTAGACCCTGTTCCATAGCCACAGCAGGAGATTCCCCCTTGGCCAGCGATACCGCCGTTCTGCCCAAACCCGCCACCGGGGTCATCCGCGTTGCTGAAAGCGGCGAGCCCTACATCGAAGCCTTCAAATGCGGCAGCTGCGGCGCGGTGGTGACCGATGAGACGATCGCCTGCCGCGCCTGCGGCGTGCGTGAGGCACCGGAAGCCTATCGCTCCCCCGAAACCGGCGCATTGTGGACCTGGTCGGTGGTCTACAGGAGCTATCCCGGCATCGAGGTGCCCTTCGTCTCCGCCATCGTCGATCTCGACGGCGGATTGACGCTAAAGGGCACTGTCGTCGGCGCGGAGCTCGAAAAGCTGCACCAGGGCATGCGGCTGAAACTCGTGTTCGACGACGCGGGCGGCGCCAAGGACAAGGAAGGCACGCCCTATGTCGGTTACCACTTCATTCCCGAAGGAGATGCATGATGAGCGATGTCTTTATTGTCGGCGCGGACATGATTGCCTTCGGGCGCTACCCTGACCGCACGCCGGGCCAGCTTGCCGCCGAAGCAGCACTTATGGCGCTCGACGATTGCGGCCTCACAGTGAAGGACATGGGCGCGGTCTATGCCAGCTCCAGCTTCAACGCCGCCTCGATGATCGGCCAGCAGGTGCTCAAACAGATCGGCATGACAGGCATTCCCTGCGTCAATGTCTCGAACGCCTGCGCATCGGGTGCAACGGCGGTGCGCGAGGCATGGGTGGCGATCAAGGCGGGGCTCTACGATGCCGTGCTGGCAGTCGGGGTCGAGAAGAACCCGCGCGGAATGCTTGGCGGGCCTCCGGGCGAAGGCCCCTCGCCCGAAGGCCTGTTTGGCTCCGCCTCGATGCCCGCCGTCTTCGCCGAGGCAGGCATGGTCCATGCCGAGAAATACGGCACAACGCTGGAACAATTCGCCAAGGTCGCGGTCAAGAACCACTACCATGCGACGATGAATCCCAAGGCGGCCTATCGCAAGGAAACCCCTCTCGACGAGGTGCTGGCGAGCGAGATGATCGCCTATCCGCTGACCAAGCTGATGTGTTCGGCCAATGTCGATGGGGCAGCGGCGATGGTGCTAGTTTCGGAGAAGAAGGCCAGGGAGCTCGGCCTGTCGCGCGCGGTGAAAATCCGGGGTTCCGCCCTCACCAGCGATCCCTACGAGCCGCGCAACCCGGTGATGTTCGACGCCAATTCGGTGACGCAGATCGCGGCCAAGCAGGCCTACGAGATGGCAGGCCTCGGCCCTGAGGACCTCGACCTCGTCGAACTGCACGACTGTTTCGCCACCGCCGAAATCCTCCATTACGAAAACCTCGGACTGTGCGGCGAAGGAGAGGCCGGCAAGCTGATCGACGATGGGGAGACACAGCTAGGCGGCAGGATTCCGGTGAATGTGTCGGGCGGCCTGCTCTCAAAGGGCCACCCGATCGGCGCGACCGGCGTCGCCAACATGGTGGAGATCGTCCAGCACCTGCGCGGCGAGGCAGGCCAACGACAGGTCGAAGGCGCAAGGATCGGACTGTCGCACGTGCTCGGCTTCGGGGCAGCGACCGGCGTCCATATCCTCGAAAAGGCCTGAGCAGGCCGGGCGTGGGAGGGACACCCGAGGGCTGGATTGACCTGACTGGCCAGGTCGCTGCGGTAACGGGTGCGGCGCGCGGTATCGGCAAGGCGACGGCGGCGGCGCTTGCGGATGCCGGAGCGCAGGTGATCCTGCTCGACCGAGATGATGCAAGCGGGACTGCAACCGAGTCAGGCGGTACGGCTCGCCAGATCGACGTCACCAGCGAAGAAGACTGGCACGCTACCGGAGACTGGATCGAGGCGGAATTCGGGCGTCTCGACATCATGGTCAACGCCGCCGGCGTGGTGCTCAAGGATAGCGTCGGCGACGACAGCCTCGAGATCTACCGCACGACTTTCGACATCAATGTCGCGGGCGTGCTTTCCGGCATGGCGCTGGCACTGCGCTTCATGCGCCCGCAAGGCAAAGGCGCGATCACTAACCTGTCATCGACCGCCTCTCTGCGCAGCAACACATTGATGGCGTCTTACGGTGCCAGCAAGGCAGCTGTGGCACATTACACGCGAAGTGCGGCGATGGAGGTGATGCGCGCCGGCCATGACATTAGGGTCAACGCCGTCCATCCCGGGATCATCGAGACGCGCATGGCGGACGCCGTCTACGAGTTCTACAGCCATGTCGGCCCGCCGGACGTCGCCGAAAAGCTCTTCACCGCCGGACGCCCCGGACGCCCGCAGGAAATCGCCGACCTCATCCTGTTCCTCGCTTCGGACCGCGCGAGCTATATCTCCGGCGCGTCGATCGTCGCCGACAGGGGCGCCAATGCCTGAACCATCGCAGGACCCCGCCGAGGAACGCGTTGCCGATTATCTCGCCCACCGCATGCCCGAGGCTCAGGGAATGACGGTCAGCGCGCTCTCGCGCATTCCCGGCGGCGCAAGTCAGGAAACCTACCGTTTCCATGCCCGGTGGCAGGAGGACGGCAAGACCCGCGAAAAGGACCTGATCCTGCGCCGCGCGCCCGAAATGAGCCTGGTCAATCCCGAACACGGTATGGAATTCGCGGTCTATTCCGCGCTCTGGGGCAGCGGCGTGCCGGTGCCGCGCGCGCTCTACGGCGAACTCGACCCCGCCTGGCTCGAGAGGCCGTTCTTCATCATGGAAATGGTCGAGGGCCGCCCTGCCCTGATCTACGGCACCGACGATCCCTTCGACGGCGCGGGCAACGCGGTCGGGAACAATTTCTGGCGCAACCTTGGCAGGCTGGCGGCGCAAGACGCAGCTATCCTGAAGGACGCGAAGCTGCGCGGCGACGACGTGCGGGCCCACTTCTGGGACGTGGAACTCACTCATTGGGAAGCGATCCTCGACAGCGACGAGGATCTGATCGAACCGATCGTGCGCGGTGCAATCCGCTGGCTGCGCGCCTATCCTCCGCCCGATCCCGCCCGACCGGCAATCGTCCATGGCGATTACCGTGTCGGCAATTTCCTGTTCCAGTCCGACGGCACGATCACCGCCCAGCTCGACTGGGAGATGTGCCACATCGGCGATCCGCTGGAGGACATCGCATGGGCCATCGATCCGATGTGGTCGATGGAGAAACACTTCCTGCTCGAAGAGGGACTGGCGCTGTGGGAGGAAGCCAGCGGACTAGCGCTCGACCGCGAGGCGCTCGACTGGTGGCGGCTGTTCTCCACGGTCAAAGCCAGCGCGCTGTGGACCACTTCCGAAAGAAGCTTCGAGGACGGGCACAACCGCGAGATGGTACTGGCGTTGACCGCCTTCCGCGCCGGACACTTCCACCGCAGGCTGATCCTCGACCTCATGAAGCAACGCGGAGCGATGGGATGAAGCTGCGGCCGGGAACCGTGATCCAGGGCATCGAGGAAACCCTGCGCGACAGAATCGCGCCATTGCTCGCGGACCAGCCCTTCGCCGCCAACGACCTGCGCATGGCGCTATCGCTGCTCGCCATCGTGCGGCTCGGACGCGATGACGAAGTCTCGCTCAAGGTCGAGGAAAACCGCCGCTTGCGGGAAATTTTCACAGAGGCCGCCGGGTCGGTCGGCGATCCCGGCCTGGCCGGACGCTTGCGGGAGGCGGGAGCATCTTCCGATCCGGGCCTGGGCATCGGTGAACTCGATGCGGAAACCGGCCGCTTGCGCAAGCTCCTCGTCGAACTCCACGACCTTGTCGACAGACGTGATGACGAGCAGGCTAAAGACATCAGCCAGTCCATCTGGCGCGCGCTGCGCGATATCGAAATGCCAAGGGCGGCCCGGGCCTGACAATGGCAGATGCTCGCCATGTTCTCATAGCGGGCGCCAGCGGCGTGATCGGCTCCGCTGCGGTCGAACTGTTCGGTCGTACGCCCGGCTGGCATGTGACAGCCATGTCGCGGCGGCGGCCCTTCGTGCCTCAGGACACACAATTCGAACACTTCAGCATCGACCTTCGAGATGCCGGCGCCTGCCGCAGCGCCATTGCCCCCCTCCCCCCGGTCACGCATGTTATCTACGCCGCTGTCTCGGAAGCGCCAGGCCTGGTTTCGGGCTGGCAGGACGCAAAACTGATCGCCGAGAACGGACGGATGTTTGCCAACCTGCTCACGCCACTCGCAAAGGCAGGGACGCTCAGCCACGTCAGCCTGCTGCAGGGCACCAAGGCCTATGGCGTCCATCTGAGACCGGTCGACATGGTCCCGTTGCGTGAGGATATCCCCCGCGACGATCACGCCAACTTCTACTGGCTGCACGAGGATTGCGCGCGCGATCTGGGCGCAAGGCACGGCTTCGATTTTACCGCTTTCCGCCCGCAGGTTCTGCTCGGAACCGCACCCGGCGCGGTGATGAACCCCGTAGCCGCCATTGGCGCCTATGCTGCACTATGCCACGAACTCAGTTTGCCCTTAGTCCTTCCCGGCGAAAGCGAGGCGCTGAGCGAGATGGTCGATGCTGAGCTGATGGCCCAAGCGTTCCTGTGGGCCGCCGAGGCCTCCGAAGCCGCAAACCGGACTTTCAACCTCACCAATGGCGACATCTTCGTGCTGCGTCACGCCTGGCCTGATGTTGCGGATGCGCTCGGCCTTGCGACCACTGGCGACGCGCCGGAGACCTTCTCAACCTTCTTTGCCCGCCCGGAAGTGCAGTCCGCATGGACTGTCCTCGCCCGGCGTGAAGGGCTAGCGCTCGAAAGGCTCGACGACCTGCTGGGTGAATCGCACCACTATATCGACCTGCTGCTGGGCGCTGGGATCGCCAGCAAGCAGACGCCCGCCCTCGTAAGCACCATCGCGATCCGCCAGGCGGGATTCAACGCCTGCCGCGACAGCCG
>CAYPFE010000161.1:0-7026 GCA_964409895.1 uncultured Novosphingobium sp. | reverse complement strand
GTCACCAGCGTGCGGCGCAGCATGTCGCTTACTTTCTCCGGCAGTTCGCTCAGCAGCGTCATGGCAATCCTCTCTTCTGTCCTCGTTCGGGCGGTTTGAAGCTGGACTAGGGGATTGCCCCGTGCGAATCCATCCTGTCCGAAATCCGGCATGGGAGGAGAGCGAAAGTGAGCGACCTGGCGCGCCAACTATTGCTGGAGAGCGTTGCCGCCGCCTTTCGCACCAATTCCGCCATGTACCGCGACATGGGTTCGGAACTCTATGGTTGCCTGTTCGCACAGGCGGCGGATGAGCCGGAGCTGGTGGAGCTCGCCAGCCACGGCCAGGAAGGTGCGCGGCCCGTCCATCTGCTTTCGGCGGTCCATGACCTGCTGCTGCGCGGCTCTTCAGACCCGCTTGCCCGCTTCTTCCCGACACTGAGCGAAGATCCCGCTACGCCGGAAGCGGCCTTGCCGGAACTGTTGCGCTTCTGCGTGGAAAGGCGGGACGAGATCCTGTCGATCCTGCGGACCCGCACCGTGCAATCGACCTATGTCGAACGCTGCTGGAGCCTGATGCCCGCACTTGCCCATGTCGCAGCACTTGCCGGCGAGCCGCTCGACCTGATCGAGATCGGCACCAGCGCCGGCGTGCTGCTGACCTGCGATGCTCATGCCTATGACGTGCCGGGCAAGGGAAGGGTGGGGCCGCAGCATGCGCCGCTGACTCTGACGGGCCGGTACGAGGGCAATCCGCCACTCGGCATTCCACGGATAGAAAAGCGCATCGGTATCGATCTGCAGCCTCTCGATGCGGCGAATGCGGATGACAGGCGCTGGCTGCTGGCGCTGTGCCTGCCGGAGCTGCGTGATGAGCAGGCCCGGCTGGCAACGGCTCTCGATGTCGTCGCGGGCACCGATATGCGGCTGGAAAAAGGGGACGCACTGGAGCGCTTGCCCGAGATGCTCGCCCTCGAGGATGGGCCGGTCTGCGTGTTCCACTCGGTCTGCCTGCTCTACTGGCCGCAGGCGGCGAGAGCGGCGCTCGATACACTGTTGTGCCACGAGAGCCGCGCGCGGGACATCTACCGGCTCGGCTTCGAACTTTCGGCGGATTTCGACGCTGTCCACGCAGGCCGCAGCGCCAACGCCGATGCGGCCACGCGTCCGCCGCGCGCGAGTTTCGATGTGACCTGTACCTGCTATCGCGGGGGCAATGCCGATGCTCGCGTCATCGCGCAAATGACGCCCGATTTCGAAACGCTCTACTGGCTGGGCTGAGCGAGCTTCAGGCCGGTTCCAGCTCATCCGCCGGGGCCTGGTCGAAGGCGATCGGCAGCCCTTTCAACCCCCAGACGCCGTAGAACGGCCGCCAGGCCGAAGGGCCGGTGCTGCGCGGATTTCTGAGCCGGCGTGCGATCTGGTGAATTCCCTCGGCGATCTGCGCGCGCGCGATGAACTGGCCAAGGCAGATATGCACTCCCAGGCCGAAAGTGATGTGCTTCTTCACGTCGTATCGCTCGGGATCGAAGGCTTCCGCATTCTCGAATGCTTCCGCATCGCGGCCCGAAATGCTTACCGGGAAGAACAGCAGCGTGCCTTCCGGAATCTCGACATCGCGATAGGTGATGTCGCGGGTGACGACGCGGGGGATGGTCGAGGTAGTGAGATAGCGGAAGTTCTCCTCGGTCACCTTGTTGCAGAAATCGATGTCCTCGGCGCAGCGCTGGTACATCTCCGGCTTGTCCAGCAGCACATGCATCATCAGCGTCATCGCGTTCTTCGACGTGTCGTATCCCGCGACGAACAGGAAGATCAGCAGGTCGTAGACCTCGCGTTCGGACATGCGGCCGTCTTCCAGCGCGTCGATCGCAATTTCGAGCAGGTCCTGTTCGTCCTTGGGCTTGCGGTTGGCGCGGCGGGCGGCGACGAGATCGCGCGAGAAGGCGTCGAGCGTGTTGAAGGCGGCTTCGAGCTGGGGCAGGAAATCGCGGTCTAGGCTCATCGACAGGCCGAAGGCTTCCATCGAGGCCTTGAGGCTGGAGATCGCCTCGCGCGGCGCGCCGATCATCGAGCACATCACCGATATCGGGAACAGCGAGGCGAAGTCCTCGAAGTCGAACTCACCCCTGGGCGCCCATTCGTCGAGGAGCTCGGTGATCACCCGGCGCATCAGCGGGCGGAGTTCCTTGGCGCGCTTGGGCGTCAGCGAGGGGGCGAGGATGTTACGGATGCGCAGGTGCGATTCGCCGGTCTGGGCGAGCAGGCTTTCATGCTGGAAGCGGCCCCAGCCGGTGCCTTCGGCACCCATGATCTCGACGACGTCGTGGTAGGCACCGACCATGGAGCGATCGAGCCATAGGAGGTCGCGCATCGCCTGGTATTCGTGGATCGCATAGCCGAACCCGCTTCTCGCGAGCCAGGGATGCACCTTGCGCGCCTCGGCCAGAGCCGGCCAGGGGTTCTCGGAAAACGCCGCGTCTTCCATCGGCAGCTGGTAGAGTTCCAGCTCTGCAAGAGCGGTCATGCAGCCTCTCCTCTCAGCATGTCACGGCAGTGATGATGCGACAGGCCGCGATACAAGGCAAGCCGAGCCTCAGCCCGGATCGCGCTTGCCGAGGAAATGGCTGAGCGGGGTGTCGCCCGTGTAGAAATATTTGTCGCGGTTCATCTGCTGATAGACCACGGCGTTCTCCAGAACCTTGGTGATGTAGGTCTTGGTCTCGTAGATCGGGATGCGCTCGATCCATGTCACCCAGTCGATGCCGCCGTTGCGAGGATCACCATTTGCTCGCAGCCACTTGTTCACATTCCCCGGCCCGGCGTTGTAGGCGCCGACGGCAAGCGGATAGGCGCCGCCGTAATAATCCATCATCCGCGCGAAATAGCTGTCGCCGAGGCGGACGTTGTAGTCGGCATCGGTAAGCAGCGCACCGACATTGTAGCCGAGCCCCATCTTGCCGGCCTGCTCGCGCGCGGTGCCGGGCATCAGCTGCATCAGACCGCGCGCGCCGGCATGGCTGATCGCGTTCATCGCGAACTGGCTTTCCTGCCGGGTGATGGCGTGGACCATGATCCAGTTGGTACCCGTGGGTGCTGGAAGGCGCGGGAACGAGACCTGATGGAACTCGCCGTAGCCGTCGGTATGAGCCTCCTGACCAAGGATCACGGCAAGGTCGCGCCGGCCGATATCGCGGGCAAGATCGGCAACCAGCATGTGATCGGACTCGGATACCGCCTGACCGACGATCTCGCGGAAGAAGCGCACTGTCGTCAGCCAGTCCTCGCTGCGCGCGGCCTGCATCGCCGCGCGGGTGATCGGCCTCGCCATGAAGGCCGCTCGTTCGTCGGCGGTTGGCACCACGCCCGGCATGACGTCGAGGTTGGGGATCGGCCGTCCCAGCCTTTCTAGCGAGAGCATGCCGTAGAAATGATCGGGGTATTGCGCGGCCATTTCGAAGTAGCGCTTGGCATTATCCTGGTCTCCGGCCTGTGCCGAGGCGCGCCCGGCCCAGTAGAAGCCTTTGGACCTTGTGCCAGGCGTCTGCGCGGCCGCACCGTAGCGATAGAACAGCGGCGCCGCCCGTTTGGCATCGCCCAGATCCCACAAGGCCTTGGTTCCGCCCAGCCACATCAGCGAGGTATAGTCGTCGCGCAGGCGATAGCTCAGTCTGCTGATGTCAGTGCCAGGCGCGAATGCGTCGTCGACCGATGCGGCGATCCTGATGGCGGTGTCGGTCCCGGCACCCTTCGCGGCGGTCAGCAGTTCCTTGATCCATTTCTCGGGATCGAGGACCGGGCCGGTCAGCGGCGGCCTGTTCGCCAAAAAACTGACCGCGCCCGCGAGATAGCCGGAGCGCCGCGCCTGGACGACGCGGTTGTAGGCATAGCCCGGATCGCGCAGCTCCTCGCTCGTCAGCGGCAGGCCCATGGCTCCGGGGCCTTGGCCCTGCAGCAGGTTGAGGCGCTCCATGAAGAGGTTGCGCTTTTCCGGCGAGACGTAGGAAATCTGCCGCTGGGCGCCGCGGAGGTCTCCTTCCCACAGCAGTGCATCCATGCGCGCGTCGTGATCCGCACGGGTGATAGTGTCGCCATAGTTGTAGATGATCTGCGACTCGGCGGGCTCGTTCATCGGTCCGGCGCGCCAGGCGGCGACCGCGGTGTCGCGCGCACCCGGATAGCTGAGTGCCGCCAGCGCCAGCGCCTGGCGCGCCCGCGCCGGATTGGTCAGCGGCGGGAACTTCTGGAAAAAGGAGACGAGGCGCTGCGGTTCGGGCGAGGCGCGCTCCAGTGCGCTTTCCGCATATTCGCGGATGCGTTCCTCGAAGGGAAATCCCGGATAGCTGAGCAGGAAGCCCGCATAGGTATCGAAACTTTCCCGATTCGACTTCGAAATCACCTTCCAGCGCTGGATCGCGCTGCGCATCATTGCGTCGTCCTGCGACATCTGGCGGACCCGTGCCTGGTCCCATTCGCGCCCGTCGTCGCATTGCGCCGGGCTCGAAGTACAGGCGGCGGCAAGCAGCAGGAGGAAGGCGGATGCGCGCAGCATGCTGGACATTTTGGAGAAAGGCTCCTTATCACAAAGTGAACGAGACGAATCCCGGGATGGCGGCTGGTACTGGTGCGCTTTCCTGACGCAATTTAAAAGGCAAAGTCCATGTTTTCCGGATCAATTCCCGCTCTGGTGACTCCGTTTCGCGATGGAGCGTTCGACGAGGCAGCCTTTCGCAGGCTGGTGAGTCATACGGTGGAGAACGGTTCATCAGCGCTGGTGCCCTGCGGCACTACCGGCGAATCGCCGACGTTGACCCACGAAGAGCACATGTGCGTCACCGAGATCTGCATCGAGGTGGCGGCAGGCCTTGTGCCGGTGATCGCCGGAGCAGGCTCCAATTCGACAGCCGAGGCGATCGCGCTTGCCGCCCATGCCGAGCGCGCCGGCGCCGACGCGGTGCTGGTCGTCACGCCCTATTACAACAAGCCCAACCAGGACGGCATGTACCGGCATTTCAAGGCGGTGCACGATGCGATCGGGATTCCCGTCGTGATCTACAACATCCCGGGCCGCTCGATCGTCGACCTCAATCTGGCGACAATGACGCGGTTGGGCGAATTGCCAAGGATAGCCGGCATCAAGGATGCGACCGGCGACATCTCGCGGGTTTCGGCCTACCGCGCCGCGATCGGAGAGGGGTTCTGCCAGCTTTCGGGCAACGACGAGACGGCGCTCGCCCACTGGGCGCATGGCGGGGCGGGGTGCATTTCGGTCTCCGCCAATGTCGCGCCGAGGCTCTGCGCCGATTTCCAGAAGGCCTGTGCCGATGGCGATATCGACCTCGCGCGGGAATTGAACGACCGGCTGCATCCGCTCCACACCGCGCTGTTCGCCGACACCTCGCCGGGACCGACGAAATACGCACTGTCGCGCCTGCACGACTGGTTCGCGCCCGATGTGCGGCTGCCGGTGGTCGAGCCGAACGAGGCGGCACGCGCGGCGGTGGATGCCGCACTGGCGCATGCGGGGCTGGTGTAGGCTCTAGTCAGCCGGGTTGTATTTCTGGACGAAGCGCATCGCTTCTTCCAGCATCTGCTTGCGGGTTTCCGCCCCGGACAGCCAGTGGTCCTCTTCGCGCAGGGTGATGAATTCGTGGGGCTTGCCGGCGTCCTTGAGCGCATCGGCCATCTTGGACGAATGATTGAACTCGACGACTGTATCGTCCTTGCCGTGGATCAGCAGGATCGGCGCATCCGCCTTGCTCGCGAAACGGCGCGGCGAAACCGCATCGAAGCCCTTGGGATCGCCCATGCTTTCCAGCAGGCTGCGTTTGACCATCTTGTCGCGAGCCGTCTCTCGCATGACGTTGTCGTAGCGTAGCCGCAGGTCGCTTACCGGCGCCACCGCGACCGCGCAGCGGTAGAGCCCTTGCTGAAGGGTGACGCCTGCAAGTGAGGCATAGCCGCCGTAGCTCGCGCCCATGATGCAGGCGCGTTTCGGATCGGCAATACCCCGCTTCACCAGTTCGGCCAGTCCGTCGGAAATGTCGGTCTGCATCTTCCTGCCCCACTCACCATATCCCGCGCGGCGGAAGTCATCGCCGCGGTTGGTCGAACCGCGAAAATTGGGCTGGAACACGGCATAGCCACCTGACGCAAACGCTTGCGCCCACCAGTCGAAGGTTTCCTCGTCGGCGGCATGCGGACCGCCATGGGGAAACATGATGACCGGCAGGTTCCTGGCTTCACGGCCGGGCGGAAGGGTGAGAATTCCGTTGAGGTCGAGACCGTCGGATGCCTTGTAATCGACCGTCGAGATCGGCCCGACCTGGCTGGGCGTGATCGCCGGCCTTTCGAAGCCGACCGGGTCGGCCTGCAACTTTTCGATGTCGACGAGGTAATAGGTGCCGCTGTCGCCATTGCCTCGGGTGATGACAAGAAAATGGCTGAAACTGGGAGTCCAGTCGAGCACGGTGAGTTTGTATTTCGCAAAGGCCTTGTAGAGCTTGTCGAGTATCGACTGGTGCTTTGGATCGAAGAAGACCGGCTTCGGGCTGGGCCCGCTGTTGTCGCGATAACCGAGTAGCGTGCCGTCTTGCCGGCTGACGTAAGTGCGTTCCGCAGCGACGTCAGCAAAGACTTCAGTTGCCACCCCTCCGGCAAGCGGCACTTCGAACCAGCGGGTTCTGCCGCTTTCCTGGTCTTCCACTGCTTAGATTATCGTTGCCGGTGTCTTGCCCAGTGAGACCAGCGAAACATCGCCTTCGGCGTCCACTCCCGAGGCCAGGGTGAGATGCTGTACGTTCTCAATCTCCCACTTTCCCGTATTGGAACTGACATCGAGCGTCGCCGCGATCCGACCGTCAGCGCCTACCAGCCAGTCGCGCCAATGGTTCTCTCCAGCCGAGGGGGCTATCTTGGATGGCTTGTTCTTTGCGAGATCGACAGCAAACAATGCCGGCCGGCCATGGTCGAAGACATAGCCGTTGCGGCCGGCGGATTGCTGCAATTCGATGCCTTCGAAATAACCCAGCAGCTTGCCATCGACCGT
>CAYPFE010000160.1:0-7027 GCA_964409895.1 uncultured Novosphingobium sp. | reverse complement strand
AGGCGGATCATGATCCAGCTGGCCGTACGCACGCCGCGCGCGGAGGTTTCTCGAACAAAGGGGCGATGATCATCGCGCCGATCACCACCGCGGTCTGGCCGCTGCGCATGCCGAGCCCGGCGATGATCGCCGAGAGCGTGACGGTCAGCAGATAGCTCGGCCGGATATGCAGGCTTTCCTCGATGTCGTCGTAAAGCTCGTCGGTGCTGAGCCGGTCGCGGCTGAAGAAGCGTTCCAGCGCCGTGGGCGGTGGCAGGTCGGTGTCGAGCGGCAGTTCGGTCTCGGCGGTTTCCTCAAGTGCCGGGATCACGGCCTCAAGCGACATCACTTGCGCCGAGAAGCGCGGCACTTGCGCAAAAGTCGCCTCCAGATCCTCGAGCAGCCTCTCGGTGTAGCGCTGTTGGACGATGGCCGTGTATTTTTCGTGGGCACCTGGAACGGCCTCCCGCCAGAAACGGCGGCAGTGCCGGGCCAGGATCGATTCCAGCTCCATGAGCCGGTCTTCCGGGAGATAGATTTCCACGCGTCTTGCCGACATTCTGCTTCACCTTGGTTCGGTGTCTGTGGCGCTTGCATTGCCTGCCGCTGCGAATCCTTGACGCCTCGCAATTTGGGGCGCCGCAGGGCTTGCGGCAAATGTCACGATGGCAATAGTCATTTTCATCTAGGATCAGCGAAAGCAAGGACGGGAGGATTTCGCCTCATGCAAAGGCACAACGGGCCGTTTGCCCGGTTGGCGGCAGTATCGCTGGCGCTCGCAACCACGACTGCCGCGATCGCTGCACCGGACCGAACGGTGTTGCCGGTGGCTCCGGAACCCTTTGCCGGGAAGATCGGTCGTACCGTCGCCGATTCCGTGCCCGACGTGCCAAAAAACGTCACCGCGCCTGCCGGTGCTCCAAACATCTTCCTGTTCATGGCGGACGACGTCGGCTTTTCGATGTCGAGCAGCTTCGGGGGGCCGGTGCCGACGCCCAACATGGACCGGCTCGCCGCGTCCGGAAAGCGTTACAACCGCTTCCACACCACCGGAATATGTTCACCCTCCCGCGCCGCGCTGCTGACCGGGCGCAATCACCACAATGTCGGGTTCGGGCATTTCGCCGACCTGCCGATGGACTTTCCCGGCTACAATGCGCGCATCCCGCGGTCGGCTGCGACTATTGCCGAAGTGCTCAAGCTCAACGGCTACAACACCGCGATGTTCGGAAAGCACCACAATATCCCGCCAGGCGAGCAGTCCATCGCCGGGCCCTTCGATCGCTGGCCGGTGGGGCTCGGCTTCGAATATTTCTACGGCGTGGTGAACGGCGAATCCGACCAGTGGAACCCGGTGCTGTTTCGCGGGACCTATCCGGTGGTCGACGAACCCGCGTCCAGGGGCCTGTTCGAAAAGCGGCTGGCGGACGACACCATCGCCTGGGTTCGCGATCAGAAGGCGGCAGCGCCGGACAAGCCGTTCTTCGTCTACTATTCGACCTTTTCGACGCATGCGCCGCACCACGCGCCGCCTGAGCTGATCCGGAGCTTTCGCGGCAAGTTCGATGCCGGGTGGGACATGGTGAGGGAGCAGACCTGGCGGCGCCAGATCGCCGAGGGGATCATTCCCAAGGACACCAGGCTGCCGCCTCGGCCGGAGGGAATCGCGGAATGGACCTCTCTCAGTCCCGCCCAGCAGGCATTTGCGGCAAGGGGCATGGAGGTCGCCGCTGCCATGCTGACCTATCAGGACCAGCAACTCGGCCGGATCCTCGACGAATTCGAGCGCACCGGTGTAGTGGACAACACGCTGTTCGTGATCATCCAGGGCGATAACGGGGCGAGCGGCGACGGCGATCTCGCCGGCATCGTCAGCGAAATGAGCACGATCAACGGTGTGCCCGCCGACGAAGGCGATGAGGCCTGGCTGGCGAGCAACCTCGACAAGCTCGGCAGCGACGAAGCCTATGGCAGCTATGCCGAAGGCTGGGGCTGGGCGATGAACGCGCCATTCCCCTGGTACAAGCAGCACGCCTCGCAGCTCGGCGCCCTCCGGGACGGTATGATCGTCTCGTGGAAGGGCCACGTCGCCGAACCCGGCGCGGTTTGCGCGCAGTTCGGCCATCTGGTCGATGTCGCTCCGACCCTGTTCGAGGCGGCGCAAGTTCCCGCGCCGTCGAGCGTACATGGTGTCGCGCAGAAGCCGCTGGACGGCGAAAGCCTGCTGCCCAGCCTTGGTGATTGCGTGCCAGACCATCCGCGCACGCAATATTTCGAGCTAGGCGGCGAGGCGGCACTGTTCCACGATGGCTGGCTGGCGTCGAACATGGGCGGGGCGGGAACCGGCGAGAAGCCCTGGGAACTCTTCGATCTCACGAGGGATTTCGCGCAAGGCCGGAACCTTGCAGCCCGCCACCCAGAAAAACTCGGAGAGCTGCAGGTACTCTGGGAGCGCGAGGCCGAACGCAACCAGGTCTTTCCGATCCGGCAGGGCATGGCCCAGGCATTCGTCGGGGCGGCAGGTGCGGCTCGCAAGCGCTACGAGTTCTGGGGCAACGACAGCGGCATTCCCGCCCATCCCGACGGATTGCTGGGTGGCCGCGGTCTCAGGGGAAGCTTCACCATTGAAGCCGATCTGGACCTTGCCGGGCCCGAGGCGAGCGGACTTGTGGCGGCACTCGGCAGTCACTTCGCCGGCTGGAGCCTGTATCTCGACAAGGGCAGGCCGGTCTTCGAATATGTCCGCTCGACCCATCCGGAGGACCGGACGCGCATCGCGGCTGACACCGTGTTGCCTGCGGGCGCATCGCAGCTCACGGCGCGGTTCGACAAGCAGGGAGAGGGCTGGCGTGGTCCCGCCGAAGTTACGTTGTCATTCGGCGACAGGGAGATCGCAGGCGGTACGGTGCCGATGACCTTCTTCATACCGCTGATTGCGGGCGAACGTTTCGACATCGGCCGCGACACCGGCGTGACCGTGACGGACTATGCGTCAACCAACGGCGCGCTGGAGGGCGAGGTGCGGCACTTCACACTGACGCTGGACTGACGGCGGCCTATTTTTCCTTGAGCCGCGGCATCAGCTCTACAAAGTTGCAGGGCCGGTTGCGGCTGTCGAGCTGTTCGGCGAGGATGCCGTCCCAGCCATCCTTGACCGCGCCGTTCGAGCCGGGAAGCGCGAAAATGTAAGTGCCGCGCGCGACCACGGCATTGGCGCGCGACTGCACTGTCGACGTGCCGATGGTGCGATAGGAGATCAGGCGGAAAATCTCGCCGAAGCCCGGAATATCCTTGTCTTTGACCCGGTCGAGCGCCTCGGGCGTCACGTCGCGGCCGGTAAGGCCGGTGCCGCCGGTGCTGATGATCGCGTCGATCTTGGGATCGTCGATCCAGTTGTTGAACCTTGCGACAATCGCCTGCGCATCGTCGCGTTCGAGAGCGCGCGCCGACAGCTTGTGTCCGGCGGACTTGATCCTTTCCGCCAGGATGTCGCCGGAGGTGTCGTCCTCGGGGCCGCGCGTGTCCGATACGGTCAGCAGTGCGATATTGATGGGTTTGAACTTTCGTTCCGGATCAACGGCCACGGGTAATCGCTCCATTTGCCGACATGCGCATGCCTTGCGAACCGGTGAGGCCAGGGAAGGTCGGCCACAGTCCCTGGGCCAGCGCCACGCGGCTTTCCGACGGTCCGCCTGCCTGACGCTCATACATCCAGTAGTTGCGCATGACGATATTCACATAGCCGCGCGTTTCCCAATAGGGGATCGATTCCATCCACAGCAGCGGATCGCCGCCGTCCTTCACCTCGGTATTCCAGCGTTCGACCGGCAGCGGACCTGCATTGTAAGCGGCCATCACCTTGGGCAGCAGCCCCTGGGTTGCGGCCATGCCATTGAGGATTTGCATATAGCGCTGGCCGAAAGCGAGGTTGATTTCGGGCTTGTTGAGGTCGCTCACCGAACCGGACACGCCGATCGAGGGACCGGTCTGGCGGGCGGTGGCGGGCATGATCTGCATCAGTCCGCGCGCGCCTGCCGGGCTGACGACGGTGGCCTGGAACCGCGATTCCTGCAGCGCGTGGGCATAGACCAGCGCGGGATCGACCTGCCAGCCGCCTCGCGGCGTCCATTTCGGCGTGGGAAAGCGCGTGGCGGGCTCCGGGTGTGCGCCGTAAGGTGCGTTGTAGGACATCCACAGCTGCGTGGACGGCAGACCGAGATCGCGGGCGAGGCGCGTCAGGGGCTCGTACTGCGATGCGTCGCCGATGCGGGCTTGGTGGCGCAGCACGTCATCGGCCAGCGCATCCTCGCCAATCTCGGCAAGTCCGACAGCGACGCGGACGTTGCCATTCTGGCGTAGGCGCTGCCAGTCAGCCTGGGTGAAGTCGGCCCCGGCGTGCTGCTCGGGCAGTGGCTGGCCGAGCTGTTCGGCTGCCAGCATGCCGTAAAAGGTCTCATCGCGTGTTACAGCGCCGCGCAAGGCTTCCGCCGCCTCCGCCGGCTTGCGGCAGCGAACCAGCGCGCGGGAACGCCAGTAATAGCCTGCCGAGATCAGTTCCGGATTGTCGGCGAGGCCCGCTGCACGCAGGAAGGCGTCCGCCGCACCGTCACAATCACCCAGACGCCAGGCCGCGAGGCCTGCGGTCCACCAGGCCTCGGCAACCCATGGTCCCGAGCCCTGGGCGGCGCGCTGCGCCAGCTCATAGGCTTCGGTATCCTGATTCTCGATGTAATAGCTCCACGCTACGCGCTGACGCCATTCGGCGCGCGCCGCGTCGCTGAGACCCGCGTCGATGCCATCGAGCAAAAGCTGCGCGCCTTGCGGGTCGTCGTACTTGATCTTGTTCAGGATGCCGCTGGAAATGCCCGAGGGCATGGTGCCATCGTCGATCGTGCCTGGACGCACGCGCCTGGGCGTGGTCGGCAGGCGCTGGAACTGCTGTTCGCCGGGCATTGCCGGAAGCATTTCCGCTCCACGCTTGAGGGCCAGCCTGCCAATCTGTTCCGAGCGGGGAAGGTCGGTGCCCTGCGACAGCCATGCCTGGAGGTCGGGAAGCTCGATCTTCGGCGAGCTGGGAGCGAGGAAATATTCGCCCTTCGCCTGCTGGTGCAGCGGCCCGTCGCTGCGCTGCGCGAACAGCTCCTGCACCTTCGACCAGTCCTTGCGGTCGATCGCGTTGAAGACCTGCTGGTAGTAGTCACGGTCTTCATGGTTCAGCAGGCTGGGCACGGCGCTGCGGTCGGCGCGATTGCGGAAATAGTCGACCGCAGCGCTGTTGGCCATCGCAGGCGTGCTCGCCAGCATGGCGGCGCCGGCAAGCGCGATCAGTCCGGTAGCTGCAGCTGTTTTCTTCACCCGTCGGGTTCCTGTTGTCCTTCAGCCTGCCTGCGCCGGATCCGTCCAGCTCAGCCAGGCTTTCCATACATCGCCCTTCCATCGTGGCCTGTCGAGCAGCGCTGGCAGGCTCCTTGTGGCGAGCAAGGGAATGCTGCGCCCTTCAAGGTTAATTTTGTGTAAAACGGCAGAGCCTTGAGGCAGATCGTTGCCGAAAAACGGCAGGATGTTGCCGCCGAAGGATATCAGCCGTTTCGGAGACACCAGAGCGACGTGATGCAGCAGCACCGCGCCGGTTTGCCCGGAGGCCAGCGCCTGCCAGTCCGCACCCGGCAAATGCCGGGGAATCGCACTGGCGACATAGACCTGGTCCGCCTCCAGTTGCATGGCGCGCAGCATGCTGGCGAGGAGTTTGCCTTGCGGACCGGAGAGCAGGACATCGCGGTCTTCGCGTTCCGGTTCGGGGACCGCCACCATCAGTTCGGCGTGCTTCCTGCCGCGCGGAGGAACGCGGCCGTTTGTCCTTCCGGCGTCCAGTTCCGGGGCGGAAAGCCACCAGTCGGCAAAGCCGGTGAGGTCTTTGGGCAGGTGGCCTGTGTCGATGGCGGCGCGAGGGGCCGCGACGAGCTCGGATCGTTGCTCGGCCATGGCGGGAGGCTGCGTGCTCGGCACCGGTTCGGCGGGCTGTGGAACACTTGCCAGCCAGTTCACCGGCGCATCCTCGAAATCGCAATCGACTCCGGCGTCGCGCCACCAGTCGAAGGCGGCCTCCAGCTCCTTGCAAAGCGGTAATTGCGTGCCCGTGTCCATGTCGCGGGTCTTGACCTGCCGCGCCCTACCAATCAAGGCAATTTGGCAGGAATGAAGTCCACAACTCGATAAACAGGACCAGCAAGGCGATGAGTGAACGCGAATCCATGCCCTATGACGTCGTAATCGTCGGTGGCGGGCCAGCCGGCCTGGCGACGGCGATCCGGTTAAAGCAATGCAATCCGGACCTCGCCGTCTGCGTGCTCGAAAAGGGTTCGGAGATCGGCGCGCACATCCTTTCGGGTGCGGTGGTCGATCCCAGTGCGCTGGACGAACTGCTGCCCGAATGGCGCGAGATGGACTGCCCGATGGCGGAAACGCCGGTGACCGACAACTGGCACTGGTTCCTTACCAAGACCGGCAAGATGCCGCTGCCGCACTTCATCATGCCTCCCTACATGTCGAACCACGGCAATTACACCGGCTCGCTGGGCAACCTCTGCCGCTGGCTGGCCGAACGCGCCGAAGAGCTCGAAGTCGAGGTGTTCCCGGGCTTTGCCGTTTCCGAAGTGCTCTACAACGATGGCGACGCTGTCTATGGTGTCGTCGCGGGTGTCATGGGCATTGCCCGCGACGGCAGCGAAAAGCCAGATTACGAGCCCGGCATGGAGCTGCATGGCAAATATGTCGTGTTCTGCGAGGGCGCGCGCGGCCATCTCACCAAGCAGCTCAAGGCGAAATACGACCTCGAAGCCGACAGCCAGCCGCAGAAATACGGCCTCGGCATCAAGGAATTGTGGGACATCGATCCCGACAAGCATGTGCCGGGCCGGGTGCTCCACACCCAGGGCTGGCCGCTCAGCGAAAGCGGCAGTGGCGGCGGCGGATTTCTCTATCACCAGGCCAACAACCAGGTCGCGCTGGGCTTCGTCACCACGCTCGATTACGCCAACCCCTACGTTTA
>CAYPFE010000159.1:0-7038 GCA_964409895.1 uncultured Novosphingobium sp. | reverse complement strand
CAGCGACAGGGTGGAGGAAAGCAACCTCCAGCGTCAGACCATATTTACACCTGACGACATCGGGCAGGCCAAGGCGGAACTTGCGGCCCAATGGGTCAGGCGTTTCGATCCTGCTCTCGAAGTCCGGGCGGTCATCGACAGGGTGGGCATGGAGAATGCCGAGCGGACCTTGGCAGGTGCGGACGTGGTACTCGACGGATGTGACAATTTCGCGACTCGCCTTGCGGTTTCGGACGCTTGTGTTTCCCAAGGCATTCCGCTGACCAGTGCAGCCATAGGACGCTTCCAGGGCCAGGTCGCCAATTTCGCCGGACACTTGCCGGACCAACCCTGCTACCGCTGCTTCATTGGCGATGCCTTCGATGCCGACGACTGCGACACCTGTGCCGCAGACGGCGTGCTGGGTGCAATGGCCGGGATGATCGGTTGCTTCGCGGCGATGCAGGCAGTTCGCGTGCTGCTCCAAGGCCACGCGACACTGGGCGATCCGCAATGGGGCAGGCTGCACCTGTTCGACGGGTTGGGAACGTCGCTGCGGTCCTTACGGATCGTCAAGGATGCTGAGTGCAGGGGCTGTTCAGCCGCCTGACAAGATCTCATCGACCCAAGCCGGTACCACTTCTGTCGCACACTTCGTTGAACCACATCGAGCCTTCCGACGGCTCGAGATTGAGCTCCAGTGTTGCGACGCCGCAATCCCTTGCATCGCGCACGAAGCCAGCCGCCGGATAAACCGCACCCGAAGTGCCGATCGAGACGAACAGGTCTGCGGCTCGGATCGCCGGGTAGATCTTTTCCATGTGGTAAGGCATCTCGCCGAACAGCACGACATCGGGCCTGAGCGTCGGCTCGCCGCAGGCCGGGCAGGGCGGACGGTTTGCCAGCGCATCGCGCCACGGCGTGCGCGTGTCGCAAGAGGTGCACCAGGCGTTGCGATGCTCGCCATGCATGTGGAGCACGCGGCGCGCACCGCCGCGCTCGTGCAAGTCGTCGACATTCTGGGTGACGATCAGGAACTCGCCCTGCCATTCGGCGTCGAGCCGGCCCAGCGCTTCATGCGCGGCGTTTGGAAACCTGCCGTCAAGCGCGCCGCGCCGCATGTCGTAGAAGCCGAGCAGCTTGTCCGGATTGCGCGCGAAGGCTTCGGCGGTCGCCACCTCCTCCGGATCGAAGCGGGTCCACAGCCCGCCCGGCGTGCGAAAGGTGTCGATGCCGCTTTCGGCGCTGATCCCGGCGCCGGTGAGGATGACGATGTTGCGGATTTCGTCCATAGACCTTCAATACCGAATGCCCTGAGCTTGTCGAAGGGCTGCTTTTCCTTCAATCGACGCTAAAATGAAGTGCGGGGCTTCGACAAGCTCAGCCTAAACAGGGACGAAAGAGTGGCACGAATCGGAATCATTGGCAGCGAGGGACGGATGGGCCAGGCAATTGCCCAGGCGATTGCCGACGCCGGCGAAGTCCATGCCGGAGGCGTGGATATGGGCGGCGATCCGGCGGCACTTGCGCAGACATCCGATGTCCTCGTCGACTTCTCCTCGCCCAAGGCGCTCGAAGCCAATCTCGACGCAGCGATGGCAGCCGGCATTCCGATCGTCGTCGGTACCACCGGGCTGGAAGAGCGCCACCACTGGCTGATCGACACCGCCGCCGATGCGATCCCGGTGCTGCAGACGGGCAATACTTCGCTGGGCGTCACCCTGCTCGCCCATCTCGTGCACGAGGCCGCCGCAAGGCTGGGCGAGGAATGGGACATCGAGATCGTCGAGACCCATCACCGCATGAAGGTCGACGCGCCTTCCGGCACCGCGCTGCTGCTTGGCGAAGCAGCTGCCAAGGCACGCGGCGTCTCGCTCGATAGCGACAGCGAGCGTGGCCGCGACGGCATCACCGGCAAGCGCGGCCATGGCACGATCGGCTTTGCCAGCCTGCGAGGCGGCACCGTCGCGGGCGACCATGCCGTGCATTTTCTCACCGACAACGAACGCATCACCCTGTCGCACCATGCCGAGAACCGCGCGATCTGCGCGCGCGGCGCGGTCAGGGCGGCTCAATGGCTGCTCGGCAAGCCCAAGGGCCGCTATACCATGCCGGACGTGCTGGGAATCCGAGGGGGAGAGACGACGCGCATATGAGCGGATTGCGTTCGCTTCTCTATCACCAGCTGTTCGTCGGCGCCCATCCCGACGGGCGGCTGACGCTGCTCAACCGCCTGCTGATCCTGTTCATCGTCCTTGCCGTGCTGTCGGGTGCGGTTGCTACGGAACCGTCACTGCCAGGCCATTGGCATGAGGCAATCCTCTATGCCGAGGTTGCCTTCGGCACGATCTTCCTGCTCGAATATGTTGCGCGCATCTATGCCGCGCCGGAACGGGAGGGACCGGAGCCGGCCTGGCGCAAGCGGCTTAATTTCATCAAGTCGCCGCTCGGCCTGATCGACCTGTTCGTGGTGGTCTCCACGCTGCTGCCGCCGATCACCGCCGATGCGGCGATGCTGCGCACGATCCGCCTGCTGCGGGTGTTCGCGGTGATGAAATTCGGGCGCTTTTCAAGGGCTATCAGCGAGGTCTGGACAGCGGTCAAGGACCGGGGTGACGACCTCATCGTCACCGCCGGGCTGGCCTTCGTGATGATCCTGTTCGGCGCCACCGCGCTCTACATGACCGAGGGCGAGCTGCAGCCGGAAGAATTCGGCTCGATCCCGCGCGCACTGTGGTGGGCGATCATCACCTTCACCACCGTCGGCTATGGCGATGCCGCACCGGTCACCGCACTGGGCAAGGTCTTCGCCTCCGTCCTGGCATTGGGCGGGATCGCGCTGGTGGCGATGCCCACCGGCATAATCGCCGCCGCCTTCTCCGAAGCGATGCAGCGCCGCCGCGACCAGCGGCTTGAGGAAATGCGCGAACACCTCAACCGCCTCGACGAGATCGACGAGCGGGTGGAAGCCAAGATCGCCGCACTCGAACGAACCCGCAACCCGCGTTCATGACCAGGGACGACATCTTCGAATTCTACCGGCGGCTCGCCGAGGCCAACCCGGCGCCGGAGACCGAGCTGTCGTTCGGCAACCATTACCAGCTGCTCGTCGCCGTAGTGCTGTCCGCGCAGGCGACCGATGTCGGGGTCAACAAGGCGACGAAGAAGCTGTTCGGACAGGTCCGCCATCCCGCCCAGATGCTGGAGCTTGGCGAGGAAGGCCTGAAGCAGCACATTCGCACCATCGGACTGTTCAATTCCAA
Source organism: uncultured Novosphingobium sp. (assembly GCA_964409895.1). Classification (GTDB taxonomy): domain Bacteria; phylum Pseudomonadota; class Alphaproteobacteria; order Sphingomonadales; family Sphingomonadaceae; genus Novosphingobium. The sequence continues at coordinate 3,796 of CAYPFE010000159.1, read as the reverse complement.
GGCGAAGAACGTCATCGCGCTGTCAGAAATCCTGGTGCGCGATTTCGGTGGCGAGGTGCCGGCCGACCGCGACGTGCTGACCACGCTCCCGGGCGTCGGGCGCAAGACCGCCAATGTCGTGATGAACTGCGCCTTCGGCGCGGAAACCTTCGCGGTCGATACCCATATCTTCCGCGTCGGCAACCGCACCGGCCTTGCCAGGGGCAAGACGCCGCTGGCCGTCGAAAAGGGACTGGACAAGAAGACGCCGCAGCCGTTTCGGGTCGGCGCTCATCACTGGTTAATCCTGCATGGTCGCTATATCTGCAAGGCGCGTACGCCGGAATGCTGGCGTTGCCCGGTACTTGACCTTTGCGGCTACAAGTCCAAGATCATGGAGAAGGGGGGCAAACCTGCGGGCCGGAAACGGGCCGCAAGCAAGGCAAAGTCGTAAAGGAGCTTGCCATGAAACTCCCCGTCATCGCGCTTGCCGCCATCGCCCCGGTCGCGCTCGCATCCTGCAGCCAGGAACGTCCGGCCGAGCGGCCGGCTGTCGCGCCCGCCGCGAAAATCACCGGCGAGCCCGTAAGCTGCATCAATCTCAATTCCTTCAACGAAACCCGCATCCGCGACGACTGGACGATCGATTTCATCCGCGGCCCGGGCAACCGCGCCTGGCGCAACACGCTACCGAACCGCTGTCCCGGACTACGGAGCGAGGACGCGTTGAGCTACGAGACTTCGCTCACCCAGCTGTGCAGCACCGATATCATCCACGTCCTCTACCGCACCGGCGGTTCCCTCCAGAAGGGCGCGGGCTGCGGGCTCGGCAAATTCGTGCCGGTCGAGCTGGAGAAGAGGAAGTAGCTATTCCGCCGCCGAATCGGCGCTGATCGCGCTGATGATCTGGGCCGCAACCAGATCGCCGATGACGTTGAGCGTCGTCCGGCACATGTCGAGGAAGCGGTCGACGCCAAGTATCAGGCCGATGCCCTGGGGCGGCACGCCGACCCCGCCGAGGATCAGCGCGATAACCGGCAGCGATCCCGCCGGAACCCCGGCCGTACCGATGCCGGCGAGGATACACACCAGCATGACGAACACCTGATCGGCGATGCCGAGTTCGACGCCGAAGAACTGGGCCAGGAACAGCACCGTCACACCTTCGAACATGGCGGTGCCGTTCTGGTTGGCGGTCGCCCCGATGGTAAGGACAAAACGCGCGATCTTGGGCGGGAGCTTGAGCTCGGTGTCGGCGACGCGCAGCGCTGTAGGCAATGTGGCGTTGGAACTGGCGGTCGAAAACGCCATCAGGCTCGCCTCGCGGGTCTCGCGAAAGAAAGCGAGCGGGTTCTTGCGCGCGATGAAGGCGAGCAGCGCAGGAAATACGCCGAACATCTGCAAGGCGAGTGCGAGCAGAACCACGCCGACATAGGCCGCAAGCTTGATCAGCAAGTCCCAGCCGAATTGCGCGGCCAGGTTGAACATGAAACAGAAGATGGCGATCGGCGCGACCTGGATGACAATGCCGATCAGCTTCATCGACACTTCGAACACGCCCTCGATTGCATCCTTCAGGGATTCGGTGCGTTTGGTCTGGACCAGCAGCAGGCCGATCCCGAAGAACAGCGCAAAGAACATGACGGCGAGGATATCGTTGTCGCTCATCGCGGAAATGACGTTGGACGGGACCAGTCCGATCACCGCGTCGACGCCGGTCTTGGCCTCGGCGGAGCGCTCGATGATGCCGGCTGCGCCATCGCCGCCCTTGTCGAGCAGCTCCCGTGCCGCCTGCTGGTCGACCCCGTCACCGGGGCGAAGGACATTGACCAGCGCGATGGACAGAGCGACCGCGATGCCCGAGACGATCACCGTATAGACCAGCGTCGCGATGCCGACATTCTTCAGCGCCCGTATCTCGCCCATCTCGGCGATGCCGACAACAAGTGCGGAGAACAGCAGGGGGATCACCAGCATGAACAGCAGGCGCAGGAAGATCTGGCCGATTGGCCCGGTTGCGTAGGTGACGACGGCTTCCAGCCATGCGGCGCCCGGCGCGAAGCTGTAAGCGGCGAGACCCAGCACAAGACCCGCCAGGAAACCTATCAGTATCCGCCATTGCAGCCTGCCATGGCCGATCGGGGCTGCCTCGGCCGCCATTTCCGCTGCGTCGTTCATGTCGCTCCCCTTGCAATTATCCCCTGAGCGCCGCCTCTGCGATCCTCCGGTAGATGCGCGCCAGAACTTCGAGGTCTTCCAGCCCCGCAGCCTCGTCGACCTTGTGCATCGACGCGTTGTTGAGGCCGAATTCGATCACCGGGCACAAATCCTTCAGGAAGCGCGCATCCGATGTGCCGCCGCTGGTCGAGAGTTCAGGCACCAGGCCGGTCTCCGCCTCGATCACGGCAGCGACGATGTCTGAGAGTTCGCCCGGCTCGGTCAGGAATGCCTCGCCTGAGATCTGCGGATCGGCGCTGCCGCCATGGCGCTCCGCGATCTCGCAGACGAGCCGGCCAAGGCTCTCACCGGTATGCAGCGCGTTGAAGCGAATCGAGACCCGAGCCCTGGCCCTGGCCGGGATCAGGTTATGCGCCGCGTTGCCGACCTCGATGTCCGTGATTTCGAGGTTGGAGGGCTGGAACCATTCCGTCCCCTCGTCGAGCACCAGCGCATCCAGTTCGGCGAGCATGGCGACGAGCTTCGGCACCGGATTGTCGGCCAGATGCGGATAGGCAACATGGCCCTGCGTGCCTTCGACCGTAAGGAAGATATTGACCGAACCGCGCCTGCCGATCTTGACCATGTCGCCGAGGCGCGAAACTGATGTCGGCTCGCCATCGAGGCACATGTCCGGGATCTCGCCAATTTCGCGCATGTGCTCCATCAGCGAAAGCGTGCCGAACTTCGCGGCCCCCTCCTCGTCGCCGGTGATGATGAAACTGATCGTTCCCGCCTCTGCAGGAATTTCGCGCACTGCGGCGACCATCGCGGCGACCGCGCCTTTCATGTCCACCGCCCCGCGCCCGTACAGCAGATCGCCGCGCCGTTCGGGCGCGAAGGGCGCACTGGTCCAGCCGTCACCCGGCGGAACCACATCGACATGCCCCGCGAAGGCGAAATGGCGGGAGCCTTTGGGCCCCTTGCGAATCGCGAAGAGGTTTTCGACCGGCCCGTCCGGCGGTTCCCCGCTCAACGCGCGGTGCACATCGAATCCCAGAGGCGCGAGCAGGTCCTCAAGGCAGTCGAACACCAGCCCTGCCGCCGGCGTCACGCTGGGGCAGGCGATCAGCGCTTCGGTCATTTCTGCTACGGTTGCGGGCTGGGTCATGGTGCTCACGCGCCTGAGGGCACTTCGTACTGCTCGATCACCCATTCCTCGGCCTCTGCAGCCACGATCCACTGTTGCAGCCAGTCGTGCTCCCAGATCGCCTCGACATAGGCGCCCGCGAAACCGGGCAGCGGAATACCATAGGTCAGGAAACGGCTGACGACCGGTGCGTAGAAGATGTCGGCGGCGCAGAAGGTTCCGAACAGGAACGGCCCGCCCTTGCCGAAACGCGCCCGCGCCTCGGCCCAGAGCTGGAGGATGCGCACGACATCGAGCTTGACGCCATCGCTTGGCTGGAAGCCGTGTGCCTTGGCACGGATGTTCATCGGACATTCGTTGCGCAGCGTAAGGAAACCCGCGTGCATTTCCGCGACCATCGAGCGCGCCATCGCCCGGGCATCGTCCGCCTTCGGCCAGAATCGGTCCCGCCCGACCTTGTCGGCGAGATACTCGAGAATGGCGATCGCTTCCCAGACGACGGCCTCGTCG
>CAYPFE010000158.1:0-7047 GCA_964409895.1 uncultured Novosphingobium sp. | reverse complement strand
GGCGGGAACACACACGGAGCAAATCCGGGAATTACTCCAGGACCGGGGCGTATTGGTGTTTCGCGACATCGATTTCAGCGACGACGAAATGAAGAGCTTCGCCAAGACGCTCGGCGATATCGAACACGGCACCAGCTACCCCGAAGGCGTTTTCAAGGTCACCTTCGATCCAGGCCATAATCCTGAGGGGCTCACCTATCTCAAGGGCACGCTTGAGTGGCATATCGACCGCACCGACCTGGACGTCCCGCCGCTCGGCTCGATGCTGACGCCCAGAGTGATCGCGCCCGAAGGCGGGCAAACCGAATTCGCGAGCACCTATGCGGCCTATGAGGACCTCCCCGACGAGGAAAAGCGGCGGCTCGATGGTCTCGAGGTCGAACACAGGGCCGAAGCGGCGATCAGCAAGCGTGTCGAAAACCCGAGCCCGGAACAAGTCGCCATGTGGCGCAAGAATCCTCCCAAGAAGCATCCGATGGTGTGGCACCACCGTTCGGGAAGGAAGTCGCTCCTGCTGGGCTGCACGGCCAGCAAGGTCGTTGGCATGAGCGACAGGGAAAGCGACGTTCTGCTGGAAGAGCTGATGGAGTGGTCACAGCGGCCGGAGTTCGTTTACCGCCACGAATGGCAGCCGGGCGACTTGGTGGTCTGGGACAACACCGGCACCATGCACCGCGTTATCCCATTCGACGAGAACTGTGGACGGCGGCTGCACCGGGTGACCCTGGAAGGGGTAGAATCGATCAAGGCGGTCGCCTGATAGCGCGCTACTCTTCGTAGAATGCGAAAATCCTGAGTTCCATGCTCGCGCGCGGTGCCGCACCGGGCAGCGTTTCCGGCCAGGCAAAAGCGCCATGGAGGCAGCCCATCGGCTCTCCAGGGCGGCTGTCGAACTGCTTGAAGACGATCACGTTATCGCTGGTCAGGCCGGAGAAATAGTGCCACCTCTGCGCCGGGTTGAATACCGAGCAGGTGTAGGGCGAACCTTCCGTCATGCCGGGTTCCACCGTGTTCCCGAATACGAAATCCGCTTCGTCGACGCTCCGCTGGTCGCATAGTGCAAGCGGCACGTCCTGCGGCGGGGGAGTCATCACCCGCCACAGGTTGAACAGCTGGACATGCGCATAGTCAGAAGGCGCTGCGAGATCGATGAATTGACCGACCGACTGGCGCGACTGGTCGAAATGGACAAAGTCGGCCGCGGGCGGGAACTCGGCATTTCCGGAATCGCGGATCATCGTCATGCCTTCGAGGAAAGGGGCGACGACCGGCGCTCCGGTCACTTCGCGGACAAGTTCGACCGAACGCGGCACATAGACCTGCGCCAGCCATTCCTGGTCATGCCAGTGGTATTCTCCAAGCGGCAGGCTGTGCAATTCGAAGCCTTCGCGCTCCAGGGACGCTGGTTCCACCAGATCGCGCGCATCGGTGAAGTCGACCGGAACAGCAGCAAGCTTCTGGGTGCGGATTTCCGGCGAATAATTCGACCAGACACCGTCGTCCGACCTGTCAGCCGCAAAATTGAGCGCAGCCCTGACCGGCCCGGAAGCCACAACCTGCACAGTGTCGTCCATTGCCTTGTCAGCCTCCCAATATCCGTGCGGCATTGCCGCCCATGACTGCGGCGCGGTCTGCTGCATCCAGCTCGGCGCGTTCCACCGCATCCAGCGCAGCTATGCCACCGGGACTGCTCATCGAATAGTAGTTCGAACCGAACACCAGCCTGTCCGCTCCCCCCCGTTCCAGGGCCAGCAGCACGCCGCGTGCACCGAGCTGGGTGGTGGTGAGGTCGATGTAGACATTCCCGCAGCGTTCGGAAATGCCGAGCAGCAGCTCGAGATTTTCGGGGCTGGTCATCGCGTCGAGCGCGACGAAGGTGGTGTCCGGAAAGCGCTCGGCGAGCCTGCGCAATCGCCACGGCGCCTCGAAATCGCCATTGGCGTAGCAGTGCGTCATCGCGGCAAGTCCCAGTTCGTCCATCTTGGCGACGATGTCGAACATCACCGGGTGATCGATCGGCAGGCCCTGCATGCGGTGATGCCATGACAGACCGCGGAACCCCAGGCCGGCGACGCGCTCGATTTCACCGATGGAGGCCCTGCCGTGGCGCGGATCAACCGTGCCGAACAACGCCCGGAAGCGCTCTGGTGTGACCTGGCCATAGGCATGCAACCCGTCATTAATCGCGCGGATGTCGGCAATTCCGCGCGGAGCACTGTAGGAATGGCCCGGCATCAGTGCGGCCTGGGCAATGCCGAAGCGGTCCATGAAGGCGAGCCGCGTATCGCTGTCGCGCTGCAGGCCAGCATTGGCCTCTCCGCTCGATCCCGGCACCCCGATGAGTGCGCCGTAATGCTGGTGGATGTCGATTGAGCCATTCATGCTTCCCCACCTCCCCCGAGCATGAGGAGGCGTTGGGCATTACCAGAAAGGATTGCCTCCCTGCCTTCCGGATCGATGTCGCACGCATCGACGATCTTGAGGATTTCCGTAAGGAACCGTGGCCCGCCGCTGCCGAACAGGAGTCGCTGGCTGCATCCGCACGCCACCAGCGATGCGAGGTCCCAGGTTGTGGCCAGGCCGGACAATTCGTAGGAGAGGTTTGCCGGCCCGCCGCCATTGTCGCAGATCGCCTGAACGTTTTCCCATGAGGCCAGCGCTCCCGCGACGATAATCGGGACGCCTTCACACTTTCGCGCGAGGCTCCAGACGCGTTCCAGCGACTCGTTGACCGAGAACGGCGCACTATGGATCATCGGTATAAGGCCTTGCTCCGAGGCGTGGCGGCACAGATCGGCCATCAGCCGGTCGTTGACGAACACGCCCTGGGCCCGCGCACTCCAGACGATCGCCTTTGCCCCCAGACCAGCGATCCGCTCGATCTCCCGCATCGCGGCATCGCCGAACTTGGGTTCGACAATACCAGCCGCAAATCCGCCGAGACGCGTGGAATTGGCCAGCAGAGCGTCATTGATGCGGCGGTTGTCCGCGATTCCGTCGGCAAGGCTGTGGTAGAGGGGCGGTGTCAGCAGAAGCGTGGGACGAAGTGCTTCGGGCAATTCCGTTATTGCGGGAACGAACGCATCGATCTGCGCGACGGCATCCTTGGTCTCGATGAAATCGACGAAGTCGTTGCCGCGCGCGAACGCGTTGTGACTGATATCGAAAAGACGGTGCATCGGTCCTCCCGCCGGCGGTTCCCGCTGGTCGCTCGCATATTGAGGCGGCTGCAGCGCGTTGACAAACCCATTCGACGTCAGCGCGCCGCTTTTTCACTCCCCTTGTGAAGTTCCGGAAGCCCGATTTCGAAGTTTGCGACGATGGTACGCCAGCCAGCCTCGCCACACCAGACACGCCAGTTGCATAAAGAAATCCATATAGGTTATTTTATTCTTTCCTACATAACCAATTACGCAGTAATCATCCTGGGTCACGGCGAATCGGAGCCTTGAGCCACCATTCGCCACACTTGACCTGCCCAACGTCCGCAGACCCTGGAGTCTCCTGCAAATGAACCGGATTATCGGCGAATTTCGTATTGGCGAGGATATCGCCGTCGCGCTTGACGCAACCGAAGGCGACACTGCCGAAGTCACCGCGATCAGCGCCATGATGAAACCCGCGCTGGCAACCGCCAACCGCCTCGTGCTCGACGACGCGGCAATCCCGATCGCGTTGAGTGTTGCCGCGCAAAGCCCGGCGAGCGCGGGCTGGATCCTCAATCTGGACAGCGCGCAAAGCGGCCTGCTTGCACCGGGCGTCTTCGGCATCGACGCCCGTATCGAAATCGGCAGCGTCATCGAAATGACCGATCAGAGCGCCTTCATCAGCGTTTCGAAAGCCACCGTATCATGATCCTCGCGGTACGCTGGCGCACGCCCCCGCGCGCCATATCGACAATCTGGCGCGGCCCGATGGGTATGCTCGTGGCACTGTCGCGCAATCCAGAAATGCCGGTTGCAGCCATCATCGGCCCGCCCGGTCCAACCGGGCCGCAGGGCGCCGCAGGCGCTGGCAGCGCTCCCCTCCGGCTGGATGCTGCAGCCAGTTCAAGCTGGATCCTGCCTCACCCGCTCGGCCGCGTGCCCACGGTCCAGGTCTATCTGGCTTCCGGCGAGAATGTGCTGACAGACATTGTCGCCACCACCACCGAAATCTCCGTCACCTTTCCCTCCCCGCAAGCGGGATTCGTTCTCGCATTCTAAGGAAGCAAGCCAATGAAAATCATGAACGGTCTCGACCTTCAGTCCCAGAAGGTCACCAACCTCGCCGATCCCTCAACCAACACTGATGCCGCCAACAAGCAGTACGTCGATAACGTAGCCCGCGGGCTATACTGGAAGGCGCCGGTCAGGGTGGCCACGACCACCAGCGGGACCCTGGCGACGGCCTTTGCCAACGGCCAGTCGATCGACGGGGTCACACTCGCAACCGGCGACCGCATCCTGCTCAAGGACCAGACCACCGGGTCTGAAAACGGCATCTACACTGTCAACGCCAGCGGCGCGCCTACGCGTGCAACCGATGCCGATGGCGGCACCGAACTGGCGCCCGGCACCGCAGTCACGGTTACCGGCGGCACGACCAACGGCGACAAGGTGTTCATGATCACCTCAGACGCGGCGATTACCGTCGGCACCACCGCCCAGACCTGGGGCCAGCTTGGCGGCGGCGGCACCAGCTACAGCGCCGGCAACGGCATCAACATTTCCTCGAACATCATTTCTGCGGTGGCGGGCAATGGCATTGTCGTCGACGGTACCGGCATCCGGCTCGACACCTCCGTCACCGCGCGCAAGTTTTCGGCCAATATCGGCAATGGCGCATCGACCTCCATTGCCGTGACCCACAACCTGGGAACCAAAGACGTTGCCGGGGAGATCCGCGCGACCGCCGATGACAGCCATGTAATTGCCGACGTCGTTTCCACCGACACCAATACGGTGACGGTCACCTTTGCCAGCGCTCCTGCAACAAACGCCTACCGCGTCACCGTAGTCGGCTGATAGCCCATGGCCTTCCCCTCAGTCGTCGCACGAGCCACGCTGGTTTCGTCAACGTCGAATTCGACGTCATGGAACACAAGCAGCGCGACGCTGGGGGGGGGGCGGCAGGCGACCTGTTGCTGGCGATCATATCTGCCGATAGCAATCCGACACTGACAGCGGTCAGCAATGCACCGTTTGGTGCTGACTGGTCCAAGCTCGGCTAGGCATCGAGCGGGTCAATCGTTACCGGCGCGGTATTCCACAAAATTGCAGGGACAGATTCGTGGGGCTCGCCGGCCGACGCGCTAACCATCTCCTCCTCTTCAGCAGAACAATATTCAGGGGTGTTCCTGCGTCTCTCCGGATCGAATTTGCAATTGCAAGGAGCCGATTCCAGCGGTTCTTCCGGTAATTCCGATCCGCCCATACTCGCCATTGCTGATGGCTTGGCACACGATGCCTTGTGGATCACATCCAGGTCAGGTGACAGCACGATTGTCGCCAGCGCAGCGCCATCCGGCTATGCCAACCTGCAAAGTCGTTCAGCCGGAGGTACCACTGGAGCATCGACCAACACCGCCGAGCGCAATCTGAATGCGTCGGCAGAAGATCCCGGTAACTTCACAAGCAATTTCGAGCAGTGGGTCTGCTGGACCCTCGCCATTTACGAGGGCGGCCCGGGCTCCGTTTACCTAGGCAATTCGGGATGGCCCGCAAGCTACAAGGGTGTGCGCAGCGACACCGCGCTCTACAAGGGAGCCAAAGTTCTTCACCCTTGAGCGTCGCTGCTGTGGCGTGAGACAGGGAAACCCGGACGTTCTCCGACTATTTCCGGACAACCGCCCTGGCAGCAACTTGCGCTGATTGTCCGCCGGCGGCATAGCGCGGGGGCCATGCATGACATCAAGTTGATCCGCGAAGACCCGCAGGGTTTCGATGCAGCCCTCGCCCGCAGAGGTGTGGAAGCACCTTCCGCCGCCTTGCTCGCGCTGGACGAGGAACGCCGTGCTGTCTCCACGCGGATGCAGGAGGCCCAGAACCGCCGCAACGAGGCATCCAAGGCGATCGGCGCGGCGATGAAGGACGGCGACAGTGCAAAGGCGGATGCGCTGAAAGCCGAAGTCGCCGAGCTCAAACAGACATTGCCCGCGCTGGAGGACGAGGAGCGCGAGCTGTCCGCCCGGCTTCAGGACGAACTCTCGCGCATACCCAACCTGCCGCATGACGACGTGCCCGATGGCGAGGACGAGGCCTGCAATGTCGAGTTATCGCGCTGGGGAACCCCGTGCGAGTTTTCCTTCCAGCCGCTCGAACACGCCGATCTCGGCCCGCCGTTGGGCCTCGATTTCGAGACGGCGGCGAAGATTTCGGGCGCACGGTTTGCTTTCCTGAAAGGCGGCATGGCGCGGCTGCACCGGGCGCTGGCGCAGTTCATGCTCGACGAGCAGACGGCGGCGAATGGCTACACGGAATGCAACCCGCCGCTACTGGTGCGCGACGAGGCGGTGTTCGGGACGGGGCAATTGCCGAAGTTTGAGCAGGATTTGTTCGCAACTTATATTAAGGCTGACCAAACGGAGGTTCTGAGAGTTGGTCTTGCCAACTTACTTTCCGACGGCCAAAAGAAGCAATTGCTGCAATCTGATCCGAGCACTGGCGGTATTGCCGCTCTGTATGCCGCGCTACCTCAACCAAATGAACGCCGCTGGCTGATCCCAACCGCCGAAGTCTCACTCACCAATGCGGTGCAGGGTGAAATCCTTGCCGATACCGACCTGCCGATGCGCCTTACAGCCCTCACCCCCTGCTTCCGTTCGGAAGCGGGCGCTGCTGGCAGGGACACCCGCGGCTTCATCCGCCAGCACCAGTTCGAAAAGGTCGAGCTGGTCGCGATCTGCCGGCCGGATGAAAGCGCCTCCGAACACGAGAAGATGGTCGCCGCCGCCGAATCGATCCTTCAGGCGCTCGACCTGCCCTACCGCAAGATCGAGCTCTGCACCGGCGACATGGGTTTCGGCGCGCGCAAGACCTTCGACCTCGAAGTCTGGCTGCCGGGCCA
>CAYPFE010000157.1:0-7092 GCA_964409895.1 uncultured Novosphingobium sp. | reverse complement strand
CTCCATCGCCGCAACCGTCTGCTACTGGTTGTGATCAATGAGTCCTGAGCCTAGTACTTCCTGAATTGCCGGCTTTGTCTCCCACTCGTTCATGGCTCTTCTCCCCCGCATGTCTCTCGGCCCGCGACACTACCGGGCCCACAATGTGCTGACAATTGCCGACAAGCTTCTATACGTTTCCAGTGACAGCCCCATCCGAAAGGGGCGGTGCCGATCCTGCGGAGACTCGCCATGCAACGAACCCTGCCGTTCCCTGTCTATGACGCGGACCACCATCTGTATGAGCCCGCGGATGCGTTCTTCCGTTACCTGCCGGACCGCTACAAGAACGATTTCTACCTCGTCCAGAAGAACGGCCGCGACAAGCTGGTGATCAATGGCGTGTTGTCGGAGTTCATCCCCAATCCGACCTTTGCCGTTGTGGCGCGTCCGGGCGGCTGGGAGAAATGGTTCCGTGCGGATAATCACGAAGGCAAGTCGCGCCGCGAACTCCAGGGCAAGCCGGTGATTCCGCCGCCATCCTGGCAGACCGGCGAGGGCCGGATCCAACGCCTCGACGAACAGGGCCTTCACGCTGCCATGATCTTCCCGACGCTCGCCTCGGTGATCGAGGCCCGGATCGGACCGCGCGGCGACGTCACCGCCGCACTGTTCCAGTCGCTCAACCGCTGGGCGGTCGAGGAATGGGGCATGGCCAAGGAAGGACGTCAGTTCTTCGTGCCGTTTATACCGATGACGGACGTCGAAAAGGCGGTCGAGACGCTGGACTATGTGATCAAGGAGGGTGCGCGCGTCGTCAACATCAGGCCCGCACCGGTGCCCGATATCCGCGGCAGCCGCTCCTTCGGGTTCAAGGAATACGATCCGATCTGGGCGCGCTGCGCGGATGCGGGGATTCTCGTGACGATGCACGGCTCCGACAGCGGTTACGACACGATCAACAGCTGGTGGCGTGGCGACGGGTCGGAATACACGCCGTTCGAACGCGACACCTTCGGCGCAGTGATGGATGCGGTCGGACGCCCGATCACGGACTCGATCACGGCGCTGGTCTGCCATGGCGTGTTCGAACGGCATCCCAAGCTCAAGGTTGCTTCGATCGAGAATGGCGGAACCTGGGTAGAGCCGCTGATGAAGCGCTTCGACCGCGCCTTTGGCCAGATGCCCCACGCCTTCCGCATGCATCCGCGCGAGCAGTTCGAAAGGCATGTCTGGGTCGCACCGTTTTACGAAGACGACGTTAACGAGCTCAAGGAATATGTGCCGGTCGAGCGCATGCTGTTCGGCAGCGATTTCCCGCATCCCGAAGGCGTCGCAAACCCGCTCCAGTACCTTGAGGAATTCGACCAGTTCAAGCCGGACGAAGTTGAGAAGGTGTTCTCCTCCAACCTCAAGGGCCTGCTCGAAGGCGCGCCGATCTGATTGCGCGGTCCAGGGGGGATGCGAATGGCGGCGCTTGAGGGAATCCGAGTGCTCGACTTCGGCCGGTTCGTAGCTGGTCCCTATTGCGCTGCGTTGCTTGCCGACTTCGGCGCTGACGTCATCCGTATCGAACGTCCGGGCGGCGGGGAAGACCGGCAGATCACCCCGGTCACAAGTGAAGGAGAAGGTGCTGTCTTCCTGCAGGGAAATCGCAATAAGCGCTCGCTCGCACTCAATCCACGCGGTAAACAGGGAAAGAAGGTCGTGCGCCGGCTGGTCAAGAACGCCGATGTCGTGATCGTCAATGTACCGGATTCGGCGCTTGCAAAGATGGGGCTCGATTATGAGACCCTTGCCGCGATTAAGCCGGACATCATTCTCACCAATATTTCGTCTTTCGGGCCCGAAGGTCCCTGGGCAGACAGGCCCGGATTCGACAGCGTCGGCCAGGCGATGTCGGGATCGGCCTATCTCACGGGGACGGGCGAAGTTCCCTTTCGATCGCCGATCACCTGGGTCGATAATTCGACTGCGGTATATGCCGCCTTTGGAACCATGGTGGCGCTGTTCGAACGGGGCCGTAGCGGAAAGGGTCAGAAGGTTTCCGCGAGCCTTTTGGCCTCGGCTCTCGCGATCAGCAGCAGCTACCTTATCGAACAGGCGGTGACTCAAAAGGATCGGGTCGCGACGGGCAACCGTGGCGGGCTCAACGGACCGACGGATACGTTTCGCACCAAGGACGGCTGGATTGTCACACAGGTCGTCGGCCCGGCGATATTCAGGCGCTGGGCGGACTTGATGGGCGAGCCCGAATGGCTGGAAGACCCGCGTTTCGCTTCCGATATTCTGCGCGGAGAGAATGGCGAGGTACTGTCGGAGAGAATGGCGAGGTGGTGTGGCGAGCGGACATCGCAAGAAGCGCTCGAAGCGTTGGCCAATGCCAATGTACCGGCTGGTCCCGTGCTGTCTCCACAGGAAGCGATCGACCATCCGCAGGTGGCGGCCAGCGGCATGTTCCAGCCTGTCGAGATCGCAGGTTCCGACAAAACCGTCCCGCTTCTCAGGCCGGCCGTGGCACTTGAGGGTTCACCCAGTGAAATCAGGTCCCGCCCCCCGCGTGCGGGGGAGCACACCTCCGAAATTCTCGTCGAGATAGGCTATTCGCAAGGCGAGATCGAAGCGATGTTCGCTGACGGCACCGTTTCCTGAGGAGTTCACCGTCATGTCCAGGTTGATCGAGTTGCTGAAGGAACTGTTCAGTCTCGACCCTTCGGCTCTTGCGGTGGAAATGGACAGCGAATGGTGGAGCTGGGGCGAACTCGGCGCCATCGGCTCTGCGATTGAGAGGGAGCTTGCGGAAGCGGGCTTGGGGAGCGGCGCACGCATCGCCGGGATGCTCAGGAACCGTCCCGAGATGGCAGGCGCGCTCGTCCACATTCTCGCGTCCGGGCGGTGCCTGGTGACGCTCAACCCCTCATTGCCTGACGAGAAGCTGGTTGGCGATATCCGCAACCTGCTGCCCGCTGCGATCTTCGGTCTTGAGGAAGACTGGGCGCGACCAGATGTTATCGAGGCGGCGAGGGAGATCGGATGCCTCGGGCTGGCGATTACGATGGACCGGGCCGATCCTGTGCGTGTCATCGATGGCCTGGAACAGTCCGATAACTCTCGACTGCGGGCCTTCACGGATGACGATATCGCCATCGAAATGCTGACGAGCGGCACGACAGGGACGCCCAAACGCATCCCGTTGAAGCGCGGTTCGCTCGAACAGTCGATTCTGGGCGCGGCAGTCTATGACGGGCGCAAGCAGAGCGAACCGGCGAAGCTGCGCGATCAGATCGCGCTGGTCAGTGCACCTTTCACGCATATCGCCGGAATTTTCGGCCTGATGAACAATATCATGGCGGGCCGGAAGGTCGCTATCCTGCCGCGCTTTACGGTCGATGGCTGGGTCGGCGCGGTGGAACGCCATGGCCTCAAGGTGGCGAGCGCGCCGCCTGCGGCGCTGCGGATGATCTATGATGCGGATGTGCCGAAGGAGCGGCTGGCAAGCCTTGCGGCATTTCGCACGGGCACTGCGCCGCTCGACCCTGATCTCGCCGACGCCATGTATGACCGCTACGGCATCCCGGTGCTGCAGAATTACAGCGCAACCGAATTTGCCGGTGCGGGTGCGGGCTGGACGCTCAAGGATTTCAAGGCGCACTACCCCGCCAAGCGCGGCAGCGTCGGACGGATCAATCCGGGGCTCGAGGCGCGCACGGTCGACGCGGAGACCGGTACGCCGCAGAAGCGGGGCGAGCAGGGCTTGCTCGAATTGCGGGCTGACTTTCTTGGCGACGGCAGCTGGATGCGTACGACCGATCTCGCGGTGCTCGACGAGGACGATTTCCTATACATCAAGGGCAGGGCGGATGGCGCCATTATCAGGGGCGGCTTCAAGGTGTTCCCCGAGGACGTGGTCAAGGCGATACAGGAGCATCCCTCGATCCGCGAGGCTGCTGTCGTTGGACTGCCCGACGAACGGCTGGGGCAGGTTCCCGTCTCGGCCTATGTGCCCCGCGCTGGTCAGCCTGCGCCCGATGAGGCACAGCTGCGCGAATTCCTGCGCGGTAGCCTCATGGCGACGCAGATTCCGGTGCGCATGTTCCCGGTCGATGAATTGCCGCGCACGCCCTCGCTGAAGGTTAGCCAGCCCGATCTCAAGGAGCTCCTAGCCCATTTGATGGAGGGCTAGCCCAGCAGCAGCGCCTGCAACCCGGCTTTGTCTACCTTGTCCGAAGCGTTGCGTGGTACCCCGTCGAGCGAACCGAGGATTTTCCAGCGCGACGGGACCTTGAACGCGCTCAGCCGCTCTTTCGCGGAGGCAGCGAGGGAGGCCTCGTCCAGCGCGATGCCCTTCTCGAGTATGACGGCGGCGCCGATTGTGAGCCTGCCATTGACCAGCAGGTCCGTCGCGAAGGCGCGCGCAACGCCCGGGATCGCCTGGAGTGCAGCTTCGACCTCCGATGGGTAGACCGTCGCGCCGCTGATCTTGACCATGTCGTCGCGGCGGCCCGCGAACCACAGGAAACCGTCGACGTCGAGACTGCCCATGTCTCCGGCATCGTACCACCCATCGCGGGTGAATACCTCCTCGCGCTCCCGCCCGCAGATGCCGCGCAGGATGTTGTGCCCGCCGAGCTGGACTGAACCGGTCTCGCCGGGGGCGAGGATTTCGCCACTGTCCGGATCGGCAATGCGGACCTTCATGCCGGAAAGCGGCTTGCCGATGCTGCCCCATTTGTTCTCAGGCATGTCCCGGTCGAGCGGCCAGATCGAATAGGTGCCGAACCACAGGCGGCGCAGGATTGGTAGGCGGGGTAACAGCAGGGTTCCTGCGAGGTCGCGGTCCACCGCCGCCGCTCCGACCTCGCGCAAGTCCCTGCCGCGATAGGAAGGCGTGGCGATGAAGAATTCGGCGTCCGCGTTTGCAAGCATGCCCCCGATTTCCGGTGCGGTCGACAGCGTGCTGATCGGCATGGCAATCGCGCCGATCCGGGAAAGCGCCAAGAAGCAGACGGCGAAATCGGTGGAATTGCCGAACAGCATGGCGACGCGGCTACCTCGCCCAATGCCTTCATCCATCAAGGCAGACGCAAGCTTTCGTGAGCGCAGCTCGGCCGCGCCATAGGTCAGCCGGTCAGCATCGGCAGTGACGAACACCCGGTCGCCAAGCCTGCCTTGGGCGCGGATCACTGAGGCGATCGTATCCTCGCTCATGGCTGCCTGCCGAACAGGCCTTCGAGCTCGACCTTGCGGACCTTGCCGGAGACGGTGAGCGGCATGGCATCGACGAAAAGCCAGTGGCGCGGGACCTTGAAGCGGACGATACGCTCTTCGACATGCGTGGCGAGTTCGGTGTCGGCGGCATTTGCACCCTGTCGCAACTGGATCGCCGCACCGACTTCTTGCCCCAGCCGCTCGTGTTCGACACCGACCACTGCGGCCATGGCGACGGCGGGATGGGTCAGCAATGCTTCCTCGACTTCGGGCGGATAGATGTTCTCGCCGCCCCGGATGATTACCTCGCGCAGCCGGCCCTTGATGCGGACCACGCCGGTCTCGTCCATCTCGCCGAGATCGCCGGTGTGCAGGAATCCATCGGAATCGATGGTCTCCGCAGTGGCTTGGGGGTTGTTCCAGTAACCCTCCATTATGGTCGGACCGCGCACGCAGATTTCTCCGACTTCACCGTAGCTCAGGGTGGTACCGGAAGGCCTGCAAATCCTGACCTCGATATGCGGCATGGCGCGGCCGACGGTTTCGCAGATTTCCTCGATCGCATCGCCTCGCCTGGTGCCGGTGGCGATCGTGCATTCGGACTGGCCGAAGCCGATGACGCAATGCGCGCCGAGCTTCTCACGCACCTTCATGACCAGCGACGGCGGGACACTGGCTCCGCCCAGCGTCACTGCCCGTACGGTGCCGTGGGGCGGCAGGTCGTCGGCCGACAGGATGTCGTGCCACATCGTCGGAACGCCGCCCATACGGGTGGGTCTCAGGCGAGACATCAGCTCCACCAGTTGGGCGTTCCAGCACAACGAAGGCGCTGCCGGTGGACAAGGCGCCGAGGATGATCGCGCAGGAGCCGCCGACATGATGGTATGGCACCGAATTCAGCCACAGATCGGTCTCGTCGGTGCCGTCGATGGCGGGCCGCATTTCGGACCTTTCGCCTGAGGGCTGCTGCGTTTCCACCGACAGCCTGTTCATCAAGGTCGGCGCGCGCGTGGTCATAAGGCCCGACGGGCTGGAGGGGCTCACCGGCATTGTGCGCTGGATCTCCGGAGACAAGGCGGGTGTCGAGTTCGACACGCCTGTCTATGCACCGGTCGTCGATCACCTTGCCCAGCATTACCAAGCTGGCAGGCCTGTGAAACTCAATATGTACTGAGGGGCCGTCCAGGCTGCCTCAGCCCGATCAATAGCGCCTAATCGTGCTAAGGTCCTGGGCTAGCACCGGGTAGCCGTGGCCGTCTGGGATGGTCAGCCATTTAACGTCATCCTTTTCGACGACAGTGGCGTGGATTCGCCCGACCGGGAATTTTTCGATCTGCGAGAGCGCCTCTTCGAATTTTCCGAACAGGGCAAGCCGGTCGATATTGCGCCGGGTCGGGAAGATCATCGCGACTTCGCCAGTGTCGACGAGGTGCTGGATACGCTTGGCGCTCGCCCAGAACAGCCTGGTGTTCTCGGTAGCGTCGACCTTGATGTCGACGGCTCCGGTTCCGAGGTCGGTGACAAAAAAGCGCGTGTCGAAAGCCTTGTCGATGGGCGGGCACCAATGCGCGAACAGCGTCAGGCGCAAGGGATCGAGTGACCAGCCATGCCGTTCGAGGACCGGCTCGAGCGCGCCCTGTTCGAGCAGTAACGCGCGGGCTTCGGCCACTTCGGCGCCGGTTACCTGTTTGCGGGTCGCGATCATCAGCCCGGTTTCTTCGAGCGTCTCGCGAATACCCGCGACGCGCGAACGGACGGCGATGAGGCCGTTCGCTGCAGCGCATGGTTAGGCCGCACGTCTCCTCCGTCGTCTGAAAACAAAAAATGCCCCGGCTGCGAATCCGAGGATGATGCCGATGGCTGAGGCGACGACGCGCCCCGGCCTTTTTACCATCCCTGCTCATC
>CAYPFE010000156.1:0-7097 GCA_964409895.1 uncultured Novosphingobium sp. | reverse complement strand
GCGACTACCAGCGCCTGGAATTCCTCGGCGACCGGGTGCTCGGCCTGGTCATCGCCGAGTGGCTCTATGAGCTCAGCGAAGCCGCCGAAGGCAAGCTCTCGCAGCGCCTCAATGCGCTCGTCGCAGGCAGCACCTGCGCCACTATCGCCCGCGGCATCGGGCTCGGCGAGCATGTCCACCTCTCCAAACAGGCCCGCGACGACGGCGGGCGCGACAGCGACAACATCCTCGGCGACGTCATGGAGGCGCTGATCGGCGCCTGTTTCCTCGAGCATGGCTTCGCCGCCACGCGCGCCATGGTGCGCAGCCTCTGGATAGAGGTGGTCGAAGGGAAGACAGGAGCCGCCAAGCATCCCAAGTCAGCGCTGCAGGAATGGGCGGCTGGCAACCGCCGCAAGATGCCCGAATACCGTCTGGTGGAGCGTTCCGGCCCCGACCATGCGGCCCGCTTCACCGTCGCGGTGGCTATCAAGGGCGTGGGCGAGGCCGAGGCCACCGCCGGCAGCAAGCAGGACGCCGAAACTCAGGCCGCGGCCGAATTCATGCGGAGATTCGGATGACCCAGCATTGCGGACTTGTCGCGGTGATCGGCGCCCCCAATGCGGGCAAGTCGACTCTCGTGAACGCGCTGGTCGGCCAGAAGGTCGCGATCACGTCTGCCAAGGCGCAGACGACGCGGGCGCGGCTGCTGGGGATCGCGCTCGCGGACGAGACCCAGATCATCCTTGCCGACACCCCCGGCATCTTCGCGCCGAAGCGCAGGCTCGACCGGGCGATGGTCGCCGCCGCCTGGGAAGGCGCGGCCGAAGCGGATGCGGTTCTGCTGGTGGTCGATCCGATCAAGCAGCGCCGGCATGAGCTCGAACCACTGCTGGATGCGCTCAAGGACAGGCCCGAACGCAAGCTGCTGGTGCTCAACAAGGTCGATGCGAGTGCCAAGGAGCCGCTGCTGGAACTGGCGCAGGAACTGACCGGAAAGGTCGGTTTCGACGAAGTGTTCTTCATTTCCGCGCTCACCGGCGACGGGGTTCCCGAACTGAAGGCGCATCTCGCCGGCCTGATGCCGGATGGCCCCTGGCACTATCCCGAAGACCAGGTCTCCGACGCCAGCGAGCGCCTGCTCGCCTGCGAGATCACCCGCGAACAGCTCTACAACCAGCTGCGCGACGAACTCCCTTACGACAGCGCGGTGCGGCCCGAAAGCTACACCCAGCGCAAGGACGGCTCGGTCGAGATCCGCCAACAGATCGTCGTTTCCCGCGACAGCCAGAAGGCGATCGTGCTCGGCAAGCGTGGCGCGCGCATCAAGGCGATCGGCGAGGCCGCGCGCAAGGAACTCAGCGAAATCCTTGGCCAGACGGTCCACCTCTTCCTGCATGTGAAGGTCGAGGAAGGCTGGGACGAAACCGCCCGCGACCTCTATGAGGACATGGGGCTGGACTGGGTGAAGTGATGAAGCTGTTTCGAAAGAAACCAAAGCGCGAGGAAGAGAAACCACTTTTTCGATTCTATCCCGGCGCCTATGACGAAGGTGGTCCGCTGATTGTCTCAGAGGATCGATGCGATTGTTGCGGGAACCCCTGCGTTTGGAAATACGCCGGGAATATTTACGCCCGAGAAAAGTTCGCCGTCTGTGCAGGCTGTATCGGGTCAGGGGCGATCCAAAGTCTGTTCGCCAAAGATGGATATAGCCTCCACGATATCGAGTTCGAATTTGAAGTACCTCGAGAGTTGGCAGACGAAGTCTTGGAGAGGACGCCTGGCGTAGCTTGCTTCAATCCTTTCGTCTGGCCGATCCACAACGGAAAGCCCATGGTGTTTATTGGCTATGGAGATTCGCCAAAGCTTGCGAAGAATGCTGCAGCAATTGAAGCGACGGAAAATGCGTTCAGGGCGTTGGGAGCAGAAGGCGTATCGGGTCCGAGCCCGTACGCGCTCATTTTTCAAGAGCTGGGCGGGGAAGTCTTACGGGCCGTGATCGACATGGACTGACCTAAACAAAGCCAGAAGAAACCTCCTTCGATGCATTGCCTTCTCGTTTTCACACAGTCACCATCTCCGAGCTAGCAAATTGGATTTTCCTACAGCCAACGGATTATGGCAAACTCGCCTCATGAGTGATCCGGAACAGCCTACCATTTCTCACCACACTCGCACCTTGCATTTTTAGCAAGGTGACAGCTGCGCGCCACAAGGTGACACTTTCGCCGCGCAAGGTGACAGTTTTTCGCGTGAAATCGCAGTTTTTCCTCAGGACAGTGTAAACCTGTCAACTTTGCAGAACTTTTCGCTTCAAAATCAAGGAGGTGCGGGACGAACCTGTAGGAAACGCGGATGGGCGCCCCGCGCCTACTCCGCCGCCGCCTTTTTCTTCGCCGGGGCCTTTTTCCGCGCCTTTCCCTTCTTCTTCGCCGGGCCCTTGGCGACGCGCTCGTCGATCAGGCGGACGGCGTCTTCCTCGGTGACGTCCTCGGGCTTCATGGCGCGCGGGATGGTGGCGTTGGTGGTTCCGTCGGTGACATAAGGGCCGTAGCGCCCGGCGAGCACCTTCATCTCGCCGCCGCTCACGGGATGGGCGCCGAATGTCTTGATCGGCTCCGCGCTCGCCCTGCCACGGCCCGGCCCGCGATTGGCCGCCTCGGCCAGCATCGCGACGGCCGCGTTCATGCCGGTTTCGAACACCTCGGCGGTCGAACGCAGCTTGGCATATTTACCATCATGGACGAGGTATGGCCCGTAACGTCCTATACTGGCGTTTATTTCCTTGCCGCTCTCGGGGTGCATACCAACGTTTCGTGGCAGGTCGAGCAGCTTCACCGCCCATTCCAGGTTCGGGTCCTCGATGTCCTTGGGCACCGAAGCGCGCTTGGCTTCCTTGCCCTCGCCCATCTGGAAATAGGGGCCGAAGCGGCCGGACTTGCGGGTGATCTCCAGGCCGGTTTCGGGATGGGTGCCCAGTTCCTCATCCTCGCCGCCTTCCGCTCCGCCTGGCTGGGCGAACTTGCGGGTGAATTTGCACTCGGGATAATTCGAGCAGGCGATGAAGGCGCCGTAACGTCCACCGCGCAGCGCCAGCCTGCCACCTTCGCATTTGGGACAGCGCCTGGGGTCCGAACCGTCCTCGCTGGGCGGGAACAGGTAGTCCGAGAGGAATTCGTCTAGCACTTCGCTGACTTCGCTGGGCTTGCGCTCCATCACCTCGTCGGTCTTGGGCTTGAAGTCGCGCCAGAAAGCATCGAGCACCGCCTTCCACGCCGCCCTGCCGCCGGAGACCTCGTCGAGCTCGTCCTCCATCACGGCGGTGAAGTCATAGGCGACGTAACGCGGGAAGAAACGCTCGAGAAACGCAGTTAGAAGTCGTCCTGATTCCTCTGCAAAAAAACGATTTTTCTCAGTACGGACATAGGCGCGGTCCTTGATGACCTGGATCGTCGCCGCATAGGTGGAAGGCCGACCGATGCCGAGCTCTTCCAGCCGCTTGACCAGGCTCGCCTCGGAGAAACGCGGCGGCGGCTGGGTAAAGTGCTGGGTGGCGTCGACGCCCTGCTTCACCGGCAAATCGCCTTTCGAGAGGAGCGGCAGCAGACCATCGTCATCGTCGTCGCTCTTCTGGTCGAGCCCTTCCTCGTAGACCGCGAGAAAGCCGGGAAACTTGACGACCTGCCCGGTGGCGCGCAGCTCGTGCTGCCCGGTACCCTCGCGCAGGTTGACGGTGGTGCGCTCAAGGCTCGCGGACGCCATCTGGCTCGCCATCGCGCGCTTGTAGATCAAGCCATAAAGCCGCGCATCGTCGCCGCTGCCGAAGTGATCCTTGCCGAAATCGGTGGGACGGATCGCTTCGTGGGCTTCCTGGGCGTTCTTCGCCTTGGTTGAGTAATGACGCGGCTTCTCGGGCAGGTAATGGCCGTCGTAACGGTCGGAAATCGCCTTGCGCGCCGCCGAGATCGCCGATCCGTCCATCTGCACGCCATCGGTACGCATGTAGGTGATCGCACCCGCCTCGTAGAGGTTCTGGGCGACCCGCATCGTGTGGCTGGCGGAAAAGCCCAGCTTGCGCGCTGCTTCCTGCTGCAGTGTCGAAGTGGTGAACGGCGGGCTGGGATGGCGCTTGAGCGGCTTGGTCTCGACATCCTCGACCCGGAAGGCGCCTGCCTCCACCGCGGTCTTGGCGCGCATCGCGATGCCTTCTTCGCCAAGGCTGAGCTTGTCGAGCTTCTCGCCCTCGAAGCGCACGAGACGAGCGGGAAACTGCGTCCCGTCCTGCTCCAGCTGCGCAATGACAGACCAGTATTCCTGCGGTTTGAAAGCCTCGATCTCGCGCTCGCGATCGACGATCAGGCGAAGCGCGACGGATTGCACCCGTCCCGCGCTCTTCGCACCGGGCAGCTTGCGCCATAGCACCGGAGAGAGCGTGAAGCCGAACAGGTAATCGAGCGCACGCCGCGCGAGATAAGCGTCGATCAGGTCCTGGTCGAGCCCGCGCGGTGCCGCCATCGCGTCGGTCACCGCCTGCTTGGTGATCGCGTTGAAGGTGACGCGCTGCACGTCCTTGGGCAGCGCCCCGCGCTTGGCGAGCAGCTCCTGGACGTGCCAGCTGATCGCTTCACCCTCGCGGTCGGGGTCGGTGGCGAGGATCAGCCGGTCGGCCTTCTTCGCGGCATCCGCGATCTCCTTGACCCGCTTCTGCTTGTCGCCATGGAGCTCCCAGTCCATCGCGAAGCCCTCGTCGGGGCGGACCGAGCCGTCCTTGGGCGGCAGGTCGCGGACATGGCCGTAGGAGGCAAGGACCTTGTAGTCCGAGCCCAGATATTTCTCGATGGTCTTCGCCTTGGCTGGCGACTCGACGATGACTAGCTGCATTCGTTCCCCGACGTTTCCTTACGCGTACACGCACGCGCGAGGGTGGCTAGGCAATTCGCAAGGCGTCAAGAGGGCCTGTTGCGAATTAGTGCGCGTATCGACCGAAATATTGCCTGTCCGTCACTGCCACCGAAAGGCAGCAAATTTATGAGCCCTCCTCCCAGCGCCAGAGCGGCGAGCATGTTTGCAAGGCCGGTCACTATCTCGGCGCGGCGTTCGGCACGCTGTTCGCGAAAAAACCGGTCCGCCGAATCTTCGAAGGATTGCGGAAGCATGGCCGGAGCAGCTTCTCGCGGCGGTGTGCCGGCGACCACCACGACAGGTACTTCTTGCGCAGGTTCGGCGGACGGGATTGCAGCGAGTGCAAGGCTGCCAAAGATCAACCCGGCCAGGATGAATTCCGCAGCCGGTCCCGCAAAGGCCAGCAGCGCTTTCTTCTGTGGAGGCTCCTTGCCCGGATAGGAAACGATGACATAGCCCGCCACGTCCGATTTTCGCGGAACCCTTGCCCAACCGAAACGACGCTTGGTCAGGTCGTATTCAAACGGCATCGCTGCAAAACGGTGAATGCGGTAGCCCAGCTTCCTGGCCGCGAATGCATGGCCTGCTTCATG
Organism: uncultured Novosphingobium sp.; assembly: GCA_964409895.1. Classification (GTDB taxonomy): domain Bacteria; phylum Pseudomonadota; class Alphaproteobacteria; order Sphingomonadales; family Sphingomonadaceae; genus Novosphingobium. The sequence goes on along the minus strand of CAYPFE010000156.1, from coordinate 1,623 downwards.
AACGAAAGTCGACAAGAACATCAGGCACAGCACGATCAGGTAAACGATCGGAAACTGGCCTGGCAGATCATACTCCGATGCGATCCCGTACACGACGATAGTCATCCAAAGCGATAGCAGACCCAGCACCCAACGCATCGATGGAAGCTCTCCTTGAACACTTCCCATGCGAAGCGTGTGATTGGCAGACCCGTCTTGAAGCTCGGCGTTGCGAATTGTGCGGCACTTCCCACGGAGCCGGTAATGTTGCAATATCACCGCATGGCCTTGCGTGGAATCATCTTCATCGCACTCTGCTGCCTGCCTGCAGGGCTCGCAGCAGCGGCCCCCTGAAGTAGGGCCCGGCCTATACCGCGTCTCCGAAGGCCTCGATGTCGCGGGCCAGCTGGAGATCGCCGAGGATGGCACATTCCGCTACTTCCTCGCCGCTGGAGCCCTCGACGAACAGGCGCAGGGGCGATGGGAACGCAGGGACGCTCAAATCTGCCTGTTCACCGAGCCAAAGCCCACTCCCGCGGCATTCAGCCGCGATACCGCAATCCGCAAGGTCGATGCCGAATGCGATGCCAGCGACGAGGCCGAAAACCCGTTCCTTGTGGTCAGCTGGCCGGATGGCAACGGCATCCCCCTCGTCGATTTCCGGATCGGACTGGAAGACGGCGAGGTGATCGAGGGATATACCCAGTACCACGGCTGGGAATGGGATGAAGAGGAGGTCCGCAAGCCCGTGTGGGTCGAACTCAGCCTGGAGATTTATGGCGTGAAGCCGCAGCGCTTCGACCTCGATGGCCCTCAAGACGGCACGTGGCGCTTCGTCCTCACGCCCAACGATTTCGGCGTGATCGCTTTCGAGGGAACCTGCCTCAGGCGCGAGGGCAAAGAGTACGTACTGACGCGCAGCGAAGGCAAAATGCACTTCGTGCGGTCGCGCGACTGACGTCTCCGGCATCCTGGCAAGGACTTCGTAACCGCCATGCGGTACGTGTCCAGAACCGAACAGCGGTTGAGAAATTCGGATCGATGCGGACGTTCGTTGCAGCTGTACTGGCATTGGTGGCAGCCCCGTTGCTTGCCCAGCAGAACGGCTTGCCCGAAGGCCTTGGTTCCCCGGACCTGCCCGATTTCATCATCGGACACCGCGCCAGCAATGAAAACCAGTTCATCCAGGAGGAAGTGCCCGAAGGCGAGACCGTCCATTCCTGGACCCGTATGGTCACGACCCAGCGCTATCGCGACCTGGCGCTCAAGGCTTCGCCCTACCAGATGGCTCAGAATATCGCCGCCAGCACGCCCAAAAGCTGCCCGGGCGCCATCGTCGCAGCACCGGCGAGCCTGAAGCTCGGCGGCAGGGACGCGGCGCAGATGCGCGTCGATTGCCCGCTGAACCCGCAATCGGGAACACCCGAAACCTTCCTGATGCTTGTCGTCGCCGGCCAGCGGGACATGATGGTCAAGCAGGTCGCCTTCCGCTCGAACCCAAGCCAGGCGGACATCGCCTGGGCGACGGGGTTCCTCGGCAGCGTGACCGTCTGCACCACTCCCGATCCGGCCAGCTGCAAGCGGTAACGATCCGCTTCAGGAAAACACCTCGCCAAGTTCGCCACTATCGGCGTGGACCAGCAG
>CAYPFE010000155.1:0-7118 GCA_964409895.1 uncultured Novosphingobium sp. | reverse complement strand
CGCATCTCGGCCTTGCTCGACGAAAAGGACGTCATGCTGGGCGCCATCGGTCACGATCTCAAGACCCCGCTGGCGGCTCTGCGTGTGCGCATCGAATCGGTGACGGACGAGACCGAACGCGCGAAGATGGCATCTACGATCGAGGACATCGTCAGGACGCTCGACGACATCCTGTCGCTGGCGCGCGTCGGGCGGTCTTCCGAGCCTAGGGAACGCACCGAACTGTCCGCGCTGGTCGCCGCGATCGTCGAGGAATACGAAGATATCGGCGATGCCATCGCGCTTGGCACAGCCAGCCGCATCGCGCTCGAACTGCGCCCGACCTGGCTGCGGCGCGCACTCAGAAACCTCATCGACAACGCACTGCGTTATGGCCAACGCGCAACGGTCTCGCTGGAGCTTCGCGGCGAGAGCGCCGTCATCCGCATCGACGACGAGGGGCCCGGCATTCCCGAAGAGCGCATTGCCAGCATGATGGAGCCCTTCATTCGCGGCGAGCCGTCCCGCAACAGCGAAACCGGAGGCAGTGGGCTTGGCCTGGCGCTCGCGCGTGCCATCGCCGATCAGCACGGCGGAAGTCTGACGCTGTCCAACCGGTTCGCTCCCGATGGCAGCATCGCGGGCCTGACAGCCAGGTTCGAAATTCCGGTTACCTGACCTTGGCGAGGCTTTCGGCGATTGCGCTGCCGATGCTCTCCTTTGCCAGTCCGCAATTGCGTACCCTCTCGATCGTCCGTTCCAGCTCCAGCGCACCAGGAGTGCCGGCAAAACGCCGTCGAAGCTCGCTGGCCATCTGCTCCGATCGTTCAAGCGAACAGAAGCTGCCGAACAGCTGGGGCAGCCGGGCGCTCACGAATATCCCGCCGCCGCCATCGAGAAGACCGTCGAGATTATTCCTGATCCACTCGTAACCGTAGTCGCGGGTCGAGGAGCGCGACATGACGCCCCGCAGGAACGCCAGTTCCTCGCTTTTCCTCAAGCGTTCGTCCTTGAAGTCCTCGAGCAGCCATTTCGCAATCGCCTCGTCGCCGCTGCTTGCAACTGCGCCAATGGCTTCAGGGCGAAACGACGAATCTTCGGAAGCCAGCGCCATTTCCAACAGCCGCCTCGCCGCCTTGTCGCCACCCTGGCGGACATGGAGATCGAATGCAGGCCCGAACCAGGCTGAATCGAGCGCGGTCTCGTCGCCCGCAAGGTATGCCTGGGCAGCGGCATAGAGCTGAGTGCGAAGCTGCCTTCCCTTTGGCGTCCACAACAGCCTGCCCACAAGCTGCGCGCGGCGCTGCGTTCGCTCGGGAGCTTCCGAAGCATAGACTCCGCTGCGGGGATCGAAGCCGTATTGCCTGAGCAACGGCCGATGGATCCTGCCTGATAGCCGTTCCCATGCCTTTTTGCCCGCCGGCCCGGCAATCCCCGAGTCGATGATATCTTCGAGGGAACTGGCCGCCGCATCGGCCGCAAAAGTGTCGGGATGACGTGCGAGTTTTCGCGCCAGGCGGGCAAGCTCGACCGCCTCGGAGCGGCCCGCCATCACGCTCGCGGCCAGGGAATCGGCCAGCGCCTGCGCTTCGCCGCCCGGCAAGTTGCGGGCGCGATCGATCAGCTGGCGCCAGAGGTCGGGAGGAAGCTCGAAGCGGTAATAGCCGGTGCCGCCGGCATTGGGGACCAGTGGTCCCTTGCCGCCAACTGTGATCACGGCCTCCCGCTCCACCAGCATCCGGCAGCTTCGTTCCTCTCCCTGCCGCACGCAGACCGGAACTATCCACTGTGTTTCTGGCGCTTTCACGCCCAGAGGGGCGTAACGCGACTGGACGACAGTGAAATGTCCGTCTTCCCGGCGAAATGTCAGCAACGGCACGCCCTGCTGAGAAACGAAACTCTTGAACGCCGGAACGATGCTGCTGTCGCCAGCCGCCAGGGCGAGCGCCGAGAAGAAATCCTCGCTGGTCGCGCTGCCATAGCGATGCGCTGCCAGATAGCGGCGCACGCCAGCCCGGAAGGCGTCATCGCCCATGAAGGCAGCGAACATGGCGATGACATGACCGCCCTTGCCGTATGTAATTGGGTCGAATGCGGCGTCGATCTCGGAACTCTTCTCGATTGGCTGGCGGATCGGCCGCCCAGCAACCAGCGAATCGAGCTGCATCGCACCAAAACCCGCAGCGAGCGCACCGGCCGCAATGTTGAGATCGGGCCGCCAGGCATTGCCGATGCGATAGCCCATCCAGTTCGCGAAACTCTCGTTGAGCCAGATATCGTCCCACCATTCCGGCGTGACGAGGTCACCGAACCATTGGTGAGCCAGCTCGTGGGCTGCGACCATGCCGAATCTGCTCAGCCGCGATGGCGAGGCATTTCCGTCCATGACCAGCAAGCGATCACCATAGAGGTTGGCACCTGCATTCTCCATGGCACCCGGCATGACCGGCGAGGTAATCTGGTCTAGCTTCGGAAACGGAAATGCATCCGCGAAATAGTCCTCGAGCAGATCGACGATCTGTTGCGTGCCTTCGAGCGAAAAGGAGAGCTGATCTGCATTGTTGCGGGTCGAAACGGTGCGCTGCGGCAGCGGTTCGCTTCGGTAGGCGTTCGGAGGCACTTCGCCTTCAACCGAAACAAATGGTCCGACCATGAAGGCCACGAGATAGGTCGGCAGCGGCAGCGTCGGCGCAAAGCGGTGAACATCGAGTTCGGCTTCGCTTGTCACTGACAGCTCAGGCGCGTTGCTAACCGCCATCAGACCGGGTGGGGTGCGCAGGGTGATTTCGAACGGCGTCTTGAAATCGGGCTGGTCGAAGGAGGGAAATGCCGCGCGCGCATCGATCGATTCGAACTGCGTCCAGCTGTGCCATTCCCCGTCGACATTGACCCGGAACATCCCAGACGGGCCACCGTTGAATTCACCCTCGTAGTCGAACTGCAGGGTTGCCAGCCCCTTCGTCAGCGGGGCGGAGAACGTCAGAACCGCGACGCCGTCGGAATTTTCCTGACGCCAATGCGCTTCCCGCATCCCGTCCGCATCGCGCAGCTGTGCCGAACGCACCGCTAAATCCCTGCCATGCAAAACAATCACTTTATCCGGCTCCACGATTTCGATGTCGATTTCCGCCTTGCCGGAAAAACGCGGTTGCGATGGGTCGACGGTCAGGTCGAGGCGGTAGGCGATGGGACGCACCACTGGCGCCAGACGCCCTTCAGGAAGCGGCAGCGATTGCTCTGTCGCCGCTTCTGCCTGAGCCGGCTCCGCAGCAACCTTCAGAGGCATCGCCGCAAGGGACAACAGCAGGATTGCAAGCATCGCGGCAACCTGCCGCGACAAATCGTGAAACATCGAAACGCGCATCGGTTCTAGCGCATCAGCCCGCCAAGCAGGTTGCGCACGAAGCGCCCGGCGATTGGTCCGGCGAGTTCCGTGGCGATCGTACCAGCGGCCGAAGTGACCCCGGACTTGACCGGATTGGCCCGCGATTTCTTGCCCAGCACCGATGCGGCGGCGATCGAAGCCGCGGACCCGGCAGCAGCAGCAGCCGCGCGCTTGCCGGCCTTCGAGAAAAGCCTGCCCCAAAGCGAGGTGTTCTTGCGTTCGCGGTTGCGGACTTCTTCCTCGCCCTTCTCCTCGACCTCTACGGCCGTATCGGCAGCATCGGCCGCCTTTTGCGCCAGCACTTCCTCGGCGCTCTCGCGATCGACCTCCTCGTCGTATTTGCCTTCGTGCGGGCTGATCGACTGAATGATCGCGCGTTCCTTTTTCGTCACCGGCCCAAGCCGCGATCCCGGAGGTGCGATCAGCGTGCGCTGGACGATACCCGGCGCGCCGTCCTCGTCGAGCGTCGAGACCAGCGCTTCGCCGACCTTGAGCTCGGTGATCGCTTGCTCGACGTCGAGCTCGGGGTTGATCCGGAATGTCTCGGCGGCGGCCCTGATCGCCTTCTGGTCGCGCGGGGTGAAGGCCCGCAAGGCATGCTGCACCCGGTTGCCGAGCTGGCCGGCGACTTCTTCGGGAATGTCGATCGGATTTTGCGTGACGAAAAAGATCCCGACGCCCTTCGAGCGGATGAGGCGAACGACCTGCTCGATCTTGTCCTGCAAGGCCTTGGGCGCATCGTCGAACAGCAGATGCGCCTCGTCGAAGAAGAACACCAGTTTCGGTTTCTCAGGATCGCCGACTTCGGGCAGCGTTTCGAACAGTTCGGCCAGCAGCCAGAGCAGGAAAGTCGCGTAAAGCTTGGGTTCGCGCATCAGCCGGTCGGCGGCGAGCACGTTGATGTAGCCCTTACTGTTCTCGTCGCAACAGATGAAATCGTCGATCTCGAGTGCGGGTTCGCCGAAGAACTGGCCTCCGCCCTGGCTGTCCAGCGAAAGCAGCTGGCGCTGGATCGTCCCGACGCTCTGCTTCGAGACATTGCCGTATTTCGCGGTCAGTTCGGACGCATTTTCCGCCGTATGGGCGAGCATCGCCTGCAGGTCTTCCAGGTCGAGCAGCAGCAACCCCTGATCGTCGGCGTAACGGAACACAATGTTCAGCACGCCTTCCTGGGTGTCGTTGAGCCCCAGCAGACGGGCGAGCAGCAGCGGCCCCATTTCGGAGATCGTCGTACGGATCGGATGGCCTTGTTCGCCGTAAAGGTCCCAGAACACCGCCGGATTGTCGCGATAGGTATAGTCTTTCAAGCCGATTTCGGCGGCCCGGGCCTCCAGCTTGTCGGCGTTCTTGAAATCCGCGCTGCCGGCCATCGAGATGCCCGACAGGTCGCCTTTCACGTCGGCGAGGAAAACAGGAACGCCCGCAGCCGAAAATTGCTCGGCAATCGTCTGTAGCGTCACCGTCTTGCCGGTTCCAGTGGCGCCCGCGATCAATCCATGCCGGTTCGCGCGCGACAGCAGCAGGCTCTGCCGTTTGCCATCTGCTCCGAGACCAAGGTAGATTTCCGTCACATTCCGCTCCCTTGCCGGTGTGCGGGCGGTGATAATGGCATCGGCCCTTGGGTGCGAGAGGGTTTTTTGCAAGCCGGACATTCCGGGTCTAGGGCAAGCTCATGGCCACGCCCTTTATCCTGCTGGACGATGCGCGAAGCGAAGGTGCAGCAGACGCGCGCCTCTATCGCGATCCAGTCGAAGTGGTCGTCGCCCGTTCTGCGGACGAAGTCGAAGCGGCATTGGAACGAATGGACGCGTTGAACCGCCTGGGCATGCACCTTGCCGGCTATCTCGCCTATGAGGCTGGGCTGGCGCTGGAGCCACGGCTCTCCCCGCTTTTGGCAGGCCGCACCGGCGCGAATGGACCGCTCGTCTGGTTCGCGGCGTTCGAAGGCTATCAGACCATTCCTTCCGCAGAAGTGCCGAATTGGCTCGCCGCCCATGCTGATCGAAGCACTGCCCCTGCCATCGGTCCGCTCGACCCGCAAATTTCGATAGGGGCATACACATGCGCCTTCGAAGGCCTGCGCGAAGCCATCCTCTCAGGCGACATCTACCAGGCCAATCTCACATTTCCGCTGGCCGGAAGCTGGCGCGGCGATCCAGTCGCGATATACGCTGCAATCAGGCCGGCTGCTGCCGCAGGTTATGGCGGGATCGTCTTCGACGGTTCGCACTGGCTGCTGAGCTTCTCGCCTGAACTGTTCTTCGCCTTGAAGGATGGCACGGCAATGGCCAAGCCGATGAAGGGAACAAGGCCGCGCGGTCGCGATCCTGGCGAGGACCGCAGGCTGGCCGAGGCGCTTGCCGGTTCGGCGAAGGATCGGGCCGAAAACCTGATGATCGTCGACCTGATCCGCAACGACCTGTCGCGTGTAGCGCAGGCTGGTTCGGTGCGGGTGGACAAGCCATTCGCTATCGAAACCTACCCGACCCTGCACACGATGGTCACCAGCGTCCGTGCCGAATTGCGTCAAGGCAAGGGTGCAGTTGACGTGTTGCGAGCCTTGTTTCCCTGCGGATCGATCACCGGCGCACCGAAGATTCGCGCGATGGAACTGATCGCCGAGCTTGAGCGCGATGCACGCGGGCCCTACTGCGGCGCAATCGGACGAATCGATGCCTCTGGCGATGCCGCGTTCAATGTGGCAATCCGGACCTTGCGGCTAACTCCAGGCGATGGTGGCCAGGGCAAGGCAGTGCTGGGAGTTGGCGGTGCCATCGTCGCGGATTCGCAGGCGCTTTCCGAATGGCGGGAGTGCCTGGTCAAGGGAGGTTTCGTGCGGCAGTCATTGGGGGAAGATGCTGCTGCGCGTTTCGACCTGATCGAGACCATGGCCTTCACGCCCGACGACGGCATTCCCCTGCTCGAGCTCCATCTCGAACGAATCAGGGCCAGTGCCGCCGAATTCGGCTTTTCCTTTGACCGCCACGCCGTGCGCAATGCGATACAGGCGTTGTGTTTCGACGCTGGCCGCCCGGCAAGGCTGCGTCTGGCCGCCAACCGTAGCGGCGCCTTCAGCCTGGAGCTTACCGACATGCCCCAGGGACTGCCGGATCCCGCCGTCTGCGCGTTGATGCGCCTCCCCATCGACGAGGGCGACTGGCGCTTGCGGCACAAGACCTCCGACCGCCATATCTACGAGGCCGGATTGGAGGCTGCCCGAGACGCGGGCGCGCAGGAAGCGATCTTCCTCAGGGATGATGGCCGGGTGACGGAGGGCTGCTTCACCAACATCTTCGTGGAGCGGGACGGCGAATTGCTGACGCCTCCAGCCACTCTAGGGTTGCTGCCCGGAGTGCTCAGGCGTTCGCTGATCGATAATGGCCGCGCGCGCGAAGCCGAAATCCGGGTAGAAGACCTCGGTAACGGTTTCCTGATAGGCAATGCGCTCAGAGGACTCATGCCTGCGAGGCTGCTGACATGACCGCACATATTTCGACCGCCCTTTCCCGCATCGCGCCGTCCCAGACGACCGCAGTCACCGATCGCGCCACCGAATTGCGCGAGGCCGGCAAGGACATCATCTCGCTTTCCGTGGGCGAGCCCGATTTCGCCACTCCGCCCCATGTACTCGATGCCGCGAAGCGCGCGCTTGACGAAGGCCAGACGAAATACACGCCGGTCGGCGGCACGTCGCGGATGAAGCAGGCGGCCGTGCTCCTCGCGGCCTTGCTAGGCGACCGCGAGGCGGGCGAGG
>CAYPFE010000154.1:0-7153 GCA_964409895.1 uncultured Novosphingobium sp. | reverse complement strand
CGGGCGCCCAGAACGGGCTGTGCAGCGAGGGCACCGGCTGCCCGCCTTCCGCCGCCGCCTTGAGCTTTTCCGCCGGCGTTCCGCCAACCCAGAAGATAAGCGACTGGATGCTTTCCTCGTCGGCCCTGCGGAACTCGCCGAAATCCTCGCCCGCCATCACAGACGGCGTGACCACGACCCTGCCCTCGCCCAGCCGTTCCTTCATATCGGCGATGAAACCTTGGGTGAATTCCGGCGAGTTGTAGGTCGAGCGGGTATAGGGTTCCTTGACGGTCACTTCCGGCATGCGGTCCTCGGGAACGCCTGCTGCCCGCGCTTCCCCTTCGGCGATTCGCCGGATGCCGTTGAGCAGGCGCGCACGGGTCTCATCCGAATAGGAGCGCACCGTCAATTCCAGCTTCGCCTCGTTGGAGATAATGTTATGCTTGGTCCCCGCGTGGAAGCTGCCGACAGTCACCACCACCGGATCTAGCGGGTCGATCTCGCGGCTGGCGAGCGTCTGCAGCCGCATGACGATGCTGCTGGCAAGCACGATCGGATCGCGGGTGCGATGGGGATAGGCGCCGTGCCCGCCGACGCCCTTTACCAGTATGTCGACGCTATCGACATTGGCGAGCGCCCAGCCCGGCGATGCCCCGATCACACCCGAAGGCAGTTCCGGCGTATCGTGGAAGGCGAGCACGTAGTCCGGCTTCGGAAAACGCTCGTAGAGCCCGTCTGCCAGCATTTCGCGCGAGCCGAGGCCGAGCTCTTCCGCAGGCTGGGCAATCATCACCAGCGTTCCGGACCACTCATCGCGCCGCGCCGAAAGCAGCCGTGCGGTTTCGATCCAGGCGGTCATGTGGGTGTCGTGACCGCAGGCGTGCATGACGCCGCTTTCGACGCCGGCGGTCGAAGTCCCGCGTTGTTTCGAGGCGAAAGGCAGGCCTGTCTGCTCGCTCACCGGCAGCCCGTCCATGTCGGCGCGAATCAGGACGGTCGGCCCTTCCCCGTTCATCATCACCGCGACTACGCCGGTTTTCCCGACCTTCTCGGTCACCTCGAACCCCGCCTCGCGCGCGGCATCGGCCATGATCTTTGCTGTTCGCACCTCGGTAAAACTGAGTTCGGGATTGGCATGGAGATCGCGGTATATATCCATGAGACCGGGCAGGTCGGCCTTAATGGTCTCGGCGATCGTGTCCGCCTGCAGCGGCGTCGCCACAAGCGCGAACAACGCAGGAATAAGCCGTTTCATGACAGGCAGGGTAAGCGAGGTCCCGGCCCGCGGCAACCTACCCCGTCGCCGTCCGCCCGCCATCGACCGCGATCGACTGGCCGGTGACGAAAGATGAGGCATCTGAGGCGAGCCACATCACGGTGCTGGCGATTTCTTCCGATTCGCCGGCGCGGCCCATCGGCTGGCGGGTGCCGCCCGCCTGGTTGACGCCCTCGCGCCCGCCCATCATTTCCATCGCCATTTCGGTGATGATGATGCCAGGGCAGACGGCATTCACGCGGATGCCCTGCTTGCAATAGTCGATCGCCGCCGACTTGGTCAGCCCAAGCACGGCGTGCTTGGAACCGTTGTAAATCGCCATGCCGGCCAGCCCGATCAACCCTCCGACCGATGCATTGTTGATGATCGAGCCACCGCCCGAACGCAGCATCAGCGGGATTTCGTACTTCATCGACAGCCAAACCCCTTTGACGTTGATCGCCATGACCGCGTCGTATTCTTCTTCGGACTGCTCGGCGACGGGGACATAGCGCGCACCGATCCCGGCGTTGTTGAAGGCAACGTCGAGCCGTCCCCAGGTTTCGTCGATCACGTCAATGACACGCTGTACGTCCTTGGTCTTCGTGCCGTTGCAGGCGACGAACAAGCCCTCACCGCCCGCCGCCTCGATCTCCCGGACGGTCTGCGCGCCCAATTCCTCTCGCCTGCCAGTTATGGCGACCTTCGCGCCTGCCCTGGCGAATTCCACCGCCGTGACCTTGCCGATGCCCGCCGTCGCGCCTGTCACCAGCACGACCTTGCCTGCAAATTCGCTCATCGCCTTTGTGCTCCCCGGCCGTTCAACGGCGCCGATCATCGGCAAGCACATGCCTCATGGCAAGGGCTGCGAGCGCATCAAACGGCGAATTCGCGGAAAAGCTGGTGCCCCTGGCCCGACTCGAACGGGCACTCCCGAAAGAACTCGATTTTGAGTCGAGCGCGTCTACCGATTCCGCCACAGGGGCTCCCGGGCGCCGGCTCACTTAGCTGTGCGAGGCGCCGGGTTCAAGCTTGCTTGGAGATCTTCACCGCTTCCGCCAGTATCTTGTGCAGCTTGGAATGCAACGCGTCGTTGCCCGCAAGAACCGTCGCATCGCAGACCGGCTGCGAGCGGCCTTGCCAGTCGGTGACGAAGCCGCCGGCCTCTCGCACCAGCAGGCAACCGGCGGCGGTGTCCCAGGGCTGCAGGCCCCGTTCCCAAAAGGCTTCGTAGCGTCCGGCCGCGACCCATGCGAGATCGAGCGAAGCCGCCCCGAAACGGCGAATGCCGGCAACCTGCGGCGCAAGCGCACCGTAGATCGCCGACCACTCCGCAGGATCTCCAGCACCCTTGAAGGGAATGCCGGTCGCGATCAGGCTGTCGTCGAGGCGGCGGCGGCCGGAAACCCTGAGCCGCTTGTCCTGCAGCCAGGCGCCCCGGTTCTTCTCTGCCCAGAAGCTCTCATCGGTGATCGGCTGGTAGACCAGTGCCGCATAGACATCGCCCCAGCCGCTGCCATCGGGCTTCGGCTCCTGCACTGCAATGGAAATGGCAAAGTGCGGCAAGCCGTGCAGGAAATTGCTGGTGCCGTCGAGCGGATCGATGATCCAGCGCGGCTTGTCCGGTTCGCCCGGGATCTCGCCAGCTTCCTCGAGCAGGAACCCCCAGCCCGGCCGCACCGCGAGAAGCTCGTCGTAAAGCGTGCGCTCGGCGCGCTGGTCGGCCTTGGACACGAAATCCGCCGGCCCCTTGCGCGAGACCTGCAGATGCTCGATCTCGCCGAAATCACGGCGCAACCGATGCCCCGCCTTGCGCGCGGCGCGCTCCATCACATTCATGAGACCGGAAAGGGCCATAGTCGATCAGTATCCGAGCAAACGCGCCAATATCACCCAGCCTTGCCGACATATTCCCGCGCGTAGACGTCGACGACGATGCGTGTGCCCGATTCGATATGCGGTGGCACCATCACCCGGACACCATTGTCGAGAATTGCAGGCTTGTAGCTCGACGAAGCGGTCTGCCCCTTCACCACCGCATCGGCCTCGACGATGGTCGCTTCGACCTGTTCGGGCAGCTGCACCGAGATCGGGCGTTCGTCGTACAGTTCGAGCATCACCGTCATGCCGTCCTGCAGGAAAGCGGCGGCATCGCCCAGCAGGTCGGAAGGTAGGTTGATCTGGTCGTAGGTCTCGGTGTCCATGAACACCAGCTGGTCGCCATCGGCGTAAAGGAACTGGAAGTCCTTGGTATCGAGCCTGACCTTTTCGACCGTATCGGCACTGCGGAAGCGCACGTTGGTCTTGCGCCCGTCGATCAGGTTCTTCATCTCGACCTGCATGAAGGCCCCGCCCTTGCCGGGCTGGGTGTGCTGGGTCTTGGCGACTTTCCAGATGCCCTTTTCGTATTCGAGGATATTGCCGGGACGAATATCGACGCCGCTGATCTTTGCCATGGGAAACTGCCCTGAAACTGGAATTGAACCCTAACGCGGGAAGCGGCGCCCTTAGCGCGCGCTGCGGCATGTGGCAATCGCTGGCCGACGGTGCTAGCAGGTTGCGCATGCGTTACGCTCCCCTGCTCGCGGCAGCCACGCTGGCCGCATTCCCCGCTGCTCCCTCCGGCGCGGTGCCGGGCGGCGAAATATCGACCATGCCGCATGGTACCTATATCTGCGAGCTTCCCGGCGATGCTGCCGGCCCCTGGCGGATCCGCAAACCCGAAGAGGATTTTACCGTCATCGGGGCGTCGAATTACAGGGTTGCCGATAGTAGAGGCAGCTACCTTCTAACCGGCGATTTGCTGACGCTGACCAGCGGGCCCTTCAACGGCAAGCGCTATCACCGTCAGTCCTATGGCTTCCTGCGGCTGATCGGCGAGGACGGCGAGCCGTCCAAACTGCGCTGCGTGTTGTCGAGCCACTAGGAAACCCGGTACGCGCTGCGTTGCACTGCCCGCAAAAGCCGATAGAGTTCGCAGCCGAGAGCGGGGCCTGAAACGGCTTCGACAAGAGGAGCCCTGACAATGGCGACACTGACCGCACCCAGGATCGTGCCCAAACCGGACCACGTCGCCGACGAGCTGGTCTATGATTACGACATGTATGGCGACCCGGCGCTCAACGCCAACGCGCCCGAACGGCTGGTCGATCTCGCCACCAATGCCCCGCCGGTGTTCTGGACGCCGCACAATGGCGGCATGTGGTTCGTCACCCGCTTCCGGCTGGTGACCGAGGCCGGACGCAACTGGGAAGCCTTTTCCAGCGAGCCGTTCACCCCGGAGGAAGCCGCAGCGATGCGCGCGGCGATGACTGCTGACGAGCAGATATATCTGCCGGTGCCGATTCTACTCGATCCGCCCATCCACACCAAGTGGCGCAAGCCGCTCAACATCGTGTTCGCACCCAAGGCGATGATGGCGATGCAGAAGGATATCCGCGCGCTGGCCGTCAGGCTGATCGAGGGTGTGAAGGAGCAGGGCCACTGCGAATTCATGGACGCGATCGGCGAGCCGATGCCGGTGCAGGTGTTCCTCGAGATGTTCGGTCTACCGCTCGAACAGCAGGACGAATTCCGGCGCATCGTCAAGGATCACCTGTCGGAAGACTTCGGCGAGGTCGAGGACCAGCAGCGCAAGCTCAAGCAGATGGCCGACGTGATGAAGGACACGCTGCTTGCCCGGCGCGAAAACCCGACGGGAGACCTCATCAGCCGGCTCTGGGACACCGACGTCGATGGCCACGCGCTGACGCTTGAGGACATGCAGAACTACTGCATCCTGCTGTTCATCGCAGGCCTCGACACGGTGATGAACGCGATGGGTTATGGCGTGCGTCACATGGCCGCCAATCCCGAGCTGCAGGAGGAACTGCGCGCCGATCCCTCGCTGATACCCGAAGCCGCCGAGGAGCTGCTGAGGCGCTACAGCTTTGTCAATTCGATGCGTCGCGCCGGCAAGGACATCCATTTCGGCGGAGCGGACATCAGGAAAGGCGAGCGCGTCGTGCTCTATAATCCCGCCGCCAACGTCGACCCGGAAGAATTCCCCGATCCCGGCAGGTTCGACCTGCACCGTGAAAACAAGGCGCACGTCACTTTTGCCAGCGGCCCGCACCGCTGCCTCGGCTCTCATCTGGCACGAATCGAATTGCAGACGCTCTACGAGGAAGTGCTGGCGCGGCTGCCAGCCTTCCGGCTCGATCCGGACAAACCCGTCACCTACCGCTGCGGCCCCGTCATCGGCCCGCGCGCGGTGCATATTCGCTGGGACTGACAAGGCACTGAAAGCAAAATGAAATGGCAACTATCGAGAAACCCAATCCCACCATCGCCGCGATGCAGGAAGTGATCGACAAGGAAGCGATCCGCGAGCTGGTGCTGTGCTATTCGCGCGCCATCGACCGCAAGGACGTCGGCCTGCTGCGCGACCTCTACACCGAGGACGCCACCGACACCCATGGCGACAGCTTCGACGGCCCGGCGGACGCCTATTGCGAATTCATCGAGCAGGCGCTGCCGCACATGACCTATTCCGGCCACCACGCCTGCAACCACATGATCAGCGTCGACGGCGACGAGGGCTGCGGCGAAGTCTATGCGCTCGCCATCCATGTGCTGCCCGACCCGGAAAACCCGGGCGCCAGAATCGAGGACATGATGTGCGTGCGCTATATCGACAACTACCGCCGCTGCGCGGACGGGAAGTGGCGCTTCTCCAAGCGCGTCGTTACCTATGACATGCAGCTGCAACGCCCCTTCACCGGCGGCGGACTGATGGCGCTGGGCGAAAAGGACCCGAGCTACGAGGTATGCAGCCACGCCCTGTTCCAGCGCGGGGCACGGAGCTGAGAGGCAAAGGCTCAACACCCCTCTCCGTTCGTGTTGAGCTTGTCGAAGCACGCTCGCGCCACCGCTCTTCGACAGGCTCAAGGCGAACGGTGGTTAGGGTTTCAGGAGTTCCGTGATGGCCACCACCGCACACCCCGCCCCAACCGAGGCCGCCATCCGGAACGTCCTCGACAAGGAAGCCATCCGAGAGCTGGTGCAGCTCTACTCCCGCGCCATCGACAAGCGCGATTACTTGCTGCTGCGAGACCTCTACACCAACGACGCGATCGACAGCCACGGCCCGGAATTCGAAGGCGGCATCGACGAATTCATAGCCATGATCGAAGCCGCTATGCCGAACTACGCCTGGACCGGGCACCACGTCTGCAACCACATGATCGCCGTGGATGGCGATACGGCAGACGGCGAAGTCTATGCCCTCGCGCTCCACGTAGTGCCCGACCCGGACAACCCCGGCGAGCGCATCGAGGACTTCCTCGCCGTGCGCTACATCGACAACTACCGCCGCTGCGCCGACGGCAAGTGGCGCTTGTCACGCCGCTGGGTGGCGTTCGACATGCAGGTCTACCGGCCTTTCACCGGAGGCGGGCTGCTAGGGACGAGCGAACCCGATCCGAGCTATGAGGTGCTGCGGCACCGGCTGTTTCAGCGGGGTGTGCGGAGTTAGTCGCGGGTCGCAACGTCAGGCGACGATGCCCTAGCCCTTGCCGAAAAGCCCCTTGGCCATGCCGGCGATATCGTCGAGCGGATTGCCGTCGCCGTCGCGGTCGAGCATCTTGGCCAGGCCTTCGAGCTGGGGGTTGCCCTGCATCTTGCCGGCGATGTCGCCAAGCGCGCCTTCGCCGCCCAACTGGCCGACGATCTCGGTAAGCTTGCCGAGGTCGAGGCCGGTCTTGCCCGCAGCCAGCTCGACCGTATCGCCCGGCTCCGGATGCGATGCGCCCAGGGCAGCCACGGCCTTTTCCGCAAGACCCGGATCGATGCCGACCTTGCTTGCCAGCTCGGCGATGGTGTCGGGTGACCCCGAAACCTGCTTCAGAATTCCGTCAAGCAAACCCATGCGATACT
>CAYPFE010000153.1:0-7244 GCA_964409895.1 uncultured Novosphingobium sp. | reverse complement strand
TTCGTGCTCGCGCGGGTGATGCCCCCATCCTACACTGAAGACGAGCCCTGCCAGGCGAGCCGCGACCGCAGTGACGTCAGCTATCACCGGCCGCCAGTGCCGCGGCAGCCAAAGGAAGGCTGACAGCCCTCAAGCCTCTGCGAAATCTGTGGAAACCGTGAAGCCGGTGTTAACCATCGCTTCACCCGTGAAAGCTAAGGTTCGCCCCATGGCAAACCGCGATTTCCTGATGCAACTGGAAGGCTACGGTCTCTCGATCGTCGAGATCCATCACTACATGCCCGACCATCCCGCGTTACTGCAGCAATTTGTGCTCCAGCAGTACGATGTCGCTCCCCGCTTCCCGGTCCTCAAGGATTTCCTGAATTTCTGGCGGCGCGAAATTGAGGCTCCGGTGCATTCGGTTCGGCTGGCGCACCAGCACCTAATCGGACCCAGCGAATGGCGCGCGGTGGATGGGGAAATTTCGATCCACTGAAGATTGCTGCAGAGACCGGCCAGGCCTAGCCGGACGGCTCACTATCATTGTCGACACGCTCAAGCGCTTCGCGCAGAACTCGTGTCATTGCTTCGTAACCCGCTAAATTCGGGTGAACAGTATCCGCAAACAGCTCTTTGCGTATGCTTCCATCGGCATCTGCCAGGACAGCGTGATAGTCTGCGAGCACCATCCCTTCCTCCCGGGCAAGTTGCTCGAGCCCGGCATTGATCACAGGCACCCATTTGCCGCGATCGACCTGGGGGCGCCAGGCGACGTCCTGCGCCGGTCCGATCGTACCGAGAATGACGGGAATATCGCTAGCCTTTGCCAGCAGCACCATCGCGCGGACGTTGTTCCGCAGCATGTCCGGGGATTCCGGGCCGTATTTTCCCGACACATCGTTGATGCCCACAAGGATATGAATGACCTTGGGGCGCAGGGCGATCGCATCCTGACTGAAGCGCAGCAGCACCTGTCCGCTAACCTGGCCGCCGATCCCGCGATTGGCGAAGCCATTGTCCGGCATCGGCCAATGCTGAGTGATCGAATCCCCGATCATGACAACATCGGGAAATCGCTTCTGCTCAATTAGTTGTGAGTTCACTCCGCGATAGATGCAGAGTTGCCCCCAGTCATCGCCGGTGATTGGCTGACCACCCGTTGTGCATGGCGTTTCGGACATGGGGTGGACGGAATGGCCTTTGCCATCAACCGACCACCAAAAGGCCACCAAGGTGCAAATAAGAGCTACCGCGAGAGCTATGGTGAGCCAGCGGCCTCCCATTTCCTCAGCCGATAATTCCGCTCGCCTTGCCGGCCCGTTCGAACATGCCGATGATAGTCTGCACCTGCTCGGCAGAGTGCTCGGCGCAGAGCGAACACCTGAGCAGCGTCATGCCGGCAGGCGTTGCAGGCGGCCTTGCGAGATTGACGTATAGGCCTTCCTTCAGCAGCGCTTCCCACATCGCCGCACCACGTTCGAGGTCGGGCATGATCACCGAGATGATCGCGCTCTGCGGCGTCTCGGTTCCAAGCTGGAAGCCGGCCTGCTTGAGGCTGCCATGGAGCACCTTGGAATTCTCCCAGAGATGCGCGCGCTTGTTGCCCGAATGCATCAGCTTGCGGATCGAGGTGGCGGCGGTGGCGACCACGCTGGGCGGCAGGCTGGCGGTGAAGACATAAGGGCGGCAGACCAGTCGCATGATCTCGAACTTCGGATGGTTGGAAACGCAGAAGCCACCCACTGTGCCCACGCTCTTCGAGAAGGTGCCGATGACGAAATCGACCTGGTCGAGCACGCCTTGCTCTTCGGCGACGCCCCTGCCGTTGGGCCCGATGAAGCCCATCGAATGCGCTTCGTCCACCAGCACCATCGCGCCGTGCGCCTTGGCGATGGCGATCATCTCCTTCAAGGGCGCGATATCGCCCAGCATCGAATAGACGCCTTCGAGCACCACCAGCTTGCCAGCGCCTTCGGGGATGCGCTTCAGGCGCTTCTCCATCGCCTCGATATCGTTGTGCTTGAAGGGAACGACTTCGGCATCGCCCATCTTGCTGCCGTCCCAGATCGAGGCGTGGCTGTCGATGTCGAGCACGATGTAATCACCCTTGCCGGCGATCGTGCTGATGATCCCGAGATTGGCCTGGTAGCCCGTGGAAAACACCATGGCATGGTCCATGGCGTAGAATTCGCACAGCGCCTCTTCGACCAGCTTGTGGCCGATGTATGTCCCGTTGAGCACGCGGCTGCCGGTCGTGCCCGAGCCGAAGTTTTCGAGCGCATCCTTGCCAGCGGCGATGACGTCGGGGTCGAAGGTCATGCCCATGTAATTGTAAGTGCCAAGCAGGATCGTCTCGCGCCCGTTGCACAGCGCGACGGTGGGAGAGAGCACCTTTTCCATCACCAGGCCGAAGGGATCCTCGACGCCCGAGGCCAACAGGCCGCTGCGCAATTCGATCATCGGGTCGAACTTGGAGAAGAGATCGTTCATGCGCTGCGCTCAGCCCTGCAATTTCACCACTGCATCAACCAGCTGTCCGTAATTCTCGATCTCGGCCTGCTGGTTCATGGAGATGATGATGTCGAACTCGTCCTCGATCGCGGCGACGAAGTCCATCACGGTCAGGCTGTCGAACTCGAGGTCGTCGGTGAACCGCGTGGCATCCGCGATGGCGATGCCCTTCTTGTTGAAAGGCTCGATCAGCGACCGGATGGTCGTGTCTACGTCTGCTCTGTCCATGGTGCGTCCCTAATTGGTGAATGCGGCGCAAAAGCGGCGAGGGGAACCTGTGTCAAGTCTGCGTTGCTTGCCAAGTGCTCCCTAGTATGGTCGAACCGGCAAGTCCAAGGGGGAAGGATCGTGCGGCCGATTGCAAGGCTGGAAAACCCGGCAGACGAGCGGGCCTATGTAATCAGCGAGCGTGAGTCCCGCATTCCCGCGAGCCGCGCCCTCATTGTCATCGCGATAGCGACCTTCATTTCCTACCTGATGCTGAACCCGATGCATTTTCCGCGCGATGGCGTGATCGAATATTCCATCGCGGCGGGCATCTTCATTCTGGTTCTCAGCCTGTTCTTCGTGCTGACCTTCAGCCGTTTCTATCTCGAGCAGGGATGGGTGGATATCCTGCTGTTTTCGGCGCTTACCGTGGCGATGGTGCTGCTGATCGAAGCCTTGGGCAGGCAGGAGGAAATCACGGGCATCTCCCGTTTCGGCATGGCGGTGATAAACCTCGGCATCCTTGTTGTCTTCGCGGCGATCGGATTTGTCGCGACCACCAGGCTGTTTCTTGCCTGGGCGTTCTCGCTGTTTGTGATCTATCTCGTATTCCTGCTCGTTGCCGACCGGACGCTGGTTGCAAAGATCTATACCTTCTCGAACTTCTCGACCTTCTTCGTCTTCGCTCTGTTCGTGAACTGGGACATCGATCGCAGGGCCCGTATCGCCTTCAGGGCCAATCTCGCACTGGATGCTGAGCGGCAGAAGACAGAGGAGCTTCTCTACAATGTCCTGCCCCAGGAAGCGGCGCGGCGCCTGCGCGCCGGTGAGACCGTGGCCGATTCCTATTCCGACGTCAGCGTCATATTCGTCGACATCGTCGGCTTTTCGAAGCTGGCCAAGGTCCTTTCACCGGGGCACCTCGTCAAACTGCTCAACGATTTCTTCCTGCTCGCCGACGAATGCGCCGAGCGTCATGAGGTCGAGAAGGTCAAGACGATTGGGGACGCCTATCTGGCTGTAGCGGGTAGCTCGACTTCGGCAGGACGCAGTGCAGCCGCTGCCGTCGCTTTTTCCCGGGATCTGATAGACAGGGTGAACCGGATGGCGAGCGAAACGGGAATCGATCTCATGGTGCGCATCGGCATCCACA
Organism: uncultured Novosphingobium sp.; assembly: GCA_964409895.1. GTDB lineage: Bacteria > Pseudomonadota > Alphaproteobacteria > Sphingomonadales > Sphingomonadaceae > Novosphingobium. The sequence goes on along the minus strand of CAYPFE010000153.1, from coordinate 3,391 downwards.
CCGGCCCCGTAGTAGGCGGCGTCGTAGGTTCCAGCCGGCTTGCCTATGACTATTGGGGCGACACGATGAATGTGGCGGCCAGGCTCGAGAGCGTATCGGAACACAACGGTGTCGCCGTTTCGGCATCGACCTACATGCAGCTGGCGGGGCGGGAAGCTTTCAAGGATGCAGAGACGCTCGTCCTCAAGGGGATTGGAAACCGAGGTCTACCGCTTGCGTCTGTGATCGGGCCTTGTCGCGGCATGCTGTCGGCCAGTCTTCCATCCGCTCCGAGCAAGAAAAAGTCGCATTGGGTCATGGCGGCTTGGATTCTCCTGCTATGCTACGATAATCAGCGGCAAAGGCCACTCCCGCGTGGCGCATGAACTGGAGATGAGGATGCCAAGCTATCCGCCCGAAGAAGTTCGCGACGATTATATCCCAAGGGCCGACTATCTCGACCGCGAGTTTCACGAGCTCGAAAAGACAAATCTGTGGCCCAAGGTGTGGCAAGTCGCCTGCCGTCCGGAGGACATTCCCGAGGAGGGCGATTTCTACGTCTACGACATCTGTGACGATTCGGTGATCGTCACGCGTGGTGCTGGCGGCAAGCTCCATGCATACCACAATTTCTGCACTCATCGCGGCACGCGGCTCGCCGACGGACAGGGCAATGTGAAGCAGTTCACCTGCCCGTTCCACGGCTGGAAATTCGGTCTCGATGGGGCGAACGTCGAGGTTGTGGACCGTCAGGACTGGGGCGGTTGCCTGTCGGCGGAGGATACCGACCTGGTAAAGGTTCAGGTTGGCGAGTGGGGCGGCTGGATATGGATCAATATGGACCCGGATTGCCAGCCGCTGATGAAGTTCCTCTCGCCCATGGCCGAGATGTGCGAGCTGTTCGAATTCGAAAAGCTGCGCCCGGCCTGGTACAAGACCTCGGTGGTCGAGGCGAACTGGAAGACGACGCTCCACGGGTTCACCGAATTCTATCACGTGCAGACGACGCATTCGCAGATGCTGACCTATACGCAGGACTATTCGATCAGCCGGGCGATGGGGCGGCATGGCTGGATGTCCTATTCGGGTGGGTCTGGCCTACCGGTGGGGCGTTCAAACCGCCTGCCGCCCAAGGAAATTCCGGATTTCCGTGAACTCCTTTTCGAATATGCCGAGCAGTTCAAACACGACCTTGCCGCCTTGCAGACCGAGCGTGCATATCAGGCGACCCAGCGGCTGCGGACGGAGACCACGGCGGACACGCCGCCCGAAGAGGTGATCGGCAAATGGGCGCAATTCATCTATGAGGCGGCGATCGAATCCGGGGCCGGCTGGCCTGACAAGCTGACGCCTGAATATATCGCCGAAAGCGGCTTCGACTGGGCGGTCTTTCCCAATACCGTGTTCCTCCACCCGGCGATCGAGGCGGTGCTGTGGTACCGGCTGAGACCGTACAAGGACGATCACAACCGTTCGGTGATGGAAGTCTGGTCGCTCGAACGCTTCCCGCCGGGCGAGGAGCCGGACGTCGTCGAGGAGTATGTCGAGAACTGGCAGGACGGCGATTACCCGCTGATCTACCGGCAGGATTACCAGAACATTCCGCGCGTTCATCAGGGCATGAAGTCCAGCGCCTTCAAGGGGCTTCGGCCGAGCCCGATCCAGGAGCGGGCGGTCGCGCATCACCACCGCATGCTCAGGAGCTTCATGCAGGATCCGCATGCTGACGATAATCTCGGCAAGGAACCACTGGTGGACGTTCCCGACGCCGAGTAAGGTGGGGGTGAGGACTGAATTCGGGAGTGGTATGGAATGGAAGCAGGCGAAAGCTACGACTTCGTCGTCATCGGCAGCGGCTGCGCATCGGTGACTGCGGCGCTGGCGGCGAAGTCGCTCGGCGCCAGTGTCGCGATCATCGAGAAGCAGGCGCTGTTCGGCGGATCGACCGCCTATTCGGGCGGCATCGCATGGATACCCAACAACCCGCTGCTCGATGACGATACCGAAGAGGCCGGACGCACTTATCTCAACGAGATGGTCGGCGAGCCGAGCAAGGCCTCTCCGATTGCCAAGCGCGAGATGTTTTTGAAGGAAGGCCCGGCTGCCGTGCAGTTCCTGCTCGATCAGGGCGTCAAGCTGATCCGCGTGCCCTGGCCCGACTATTACTCTGATCTGCCCGGAGGTCACAATTACGGGCGGACGATTTCGGCCGCGCTGTTCGACCTGCGCGAGCTGGGCGACTGGCAGGACCGGGTCGGCTATTTCTACGGCTTTCCGCGCATGCCGGTTGGCTCGTGGGAGTTTGTCGACCTGACGCTCGCCAAGACCACCTGGAAGGGCAAGATCGCCGGCGTCCGGCTGGCCTTCAACATCCTCAAGGACAAGATCACCGGCGCACGCCGCGTCGGTTCGGGCAATGCAGTGCAGGGCCGCTTCCTCAAGGCCGCGCTCGATGCCGAAATCCCGCTGCTGATGGAAACCGAGCTGACCGGGCTTGAAGTCGAGGACGGCGCGGTCGTCGGCGTGCGCGTGCGCGACGAGCATGGCGAGCGGCTGATCAAGGCCAATCGCGGCGTGCTGCTCAATGCCGGCGGCTTCTCCCGCAACCCGGAGATGCGCAAGAAATATCAGCCCCAGCCCAACACCGGCGAATGGACCATGGTCAATCCGGGCGACACCGGAGACGCCATGCAGATGGCGATGGCGCTGGGCGCGGATATCGATTGCATGGAAGAAGCCTGGTGGACGCCGGGCTCGCTGCTGCCGGACGGCAAGTACGGCGGTTTCCACGTGCCCGGCGAGAGCGGCAAACCACATGTGATCATCGTCGGTCCGGATGGCAAGCGCGTTGGAAACGAGGCCGGCGCCTACATGGAATTCGGCCAGCGCATGTATGCGCGCGGCGCGGTCCCGTCATGGGCGATTCTCGAGAGCCGGTTGCTCAAGGACTATAGCTGGGGGCCGCTGCTGCCTGGAAAGCCGATCAAGCCATGGGTCGAGAACGGTTACCTGACGAAGGCAGACGCGATTGAGGAGCTGGCGCGCAAATGCGGCATCGATGTGGAAGGCTTCAAGGCCGAGATCGAGCGCTTCAACCTTTTTGCAGAGCGAGGCGTGGATGAGGATTTCCAGCGCGGGGCAAGCCATCACAACAAGGCGATGGGCGATCCCGGCCATAAACCAAACCCGTCGCTGGGAAAGATCGAGAAGGGTCCGTTCTATGCGGTGAAGATCTGGCCGCTCGACGTCGGGACTTCAGGCGGCCTTGTGACGGATGAGAATGCGCGCGTGCTGAAGGAGGACGGCACGCCCATTACCGGTCTGTACGCCGCAGGCAATATCACTGCGCCTGTCGTGGGCCACACTTATCCGGGCGCAGGGGCCAGTATCGGCGGGGGCATAGCATTCGGCT